>NZ_BLTE01000006.1 GCF_013019105.1 Fundidesulfovibrio magnetotacticus | reverse complement strand
GGAAACTGGGTAACCCCTTCGTTTTCGTTCTTAGCCAACATCCGCCAACAAAAGCTGTTGGCACCCCCAGGCTGAGCTGATCCAGCGAAGCACAATCACACCTGTTTGAGCATCCCAGAAGAATGCCTCTTGAAGAAATTCAAGAGGTTGTCTTTTGCTGCGTCGTTTCGCTGTGTATTCAGGTTTTCTCCTGGAGAAGACGGAGCGGAGCATGAGGCCCTTGGCTAAGGGGCTCTTGGGTGATTTTCAAGCGGTGGTGGGCATTAGGTCTTGCTGCTCCTGCGCTGGGTATTCGGAAATGCTCCTGGAAGTGATGAAGGGCTGGCCGGGGCGGAGCAGGAGCGACTTGGAAAACGATCTTTTGATTAAAAATCAATGGGATATGGGTGCTTGGGCTACTTGCTGGTCATGGACGGCTACGTCGGTTTGGACATTTGGACTTTTTCGGTGCATTGATGGAAATAGAAGGAGGACAAGGAAGGATCAGTGCCAGTGTATCCTCATCATTTTCTCAGTGAGCGAACAACGGCGCAGGGTTTGACGCAGGTACAGCCGAAGAGAGTCACATGGGGTGTGCTTTTTACCCTGCCGACCGTACGATATGCAGTGAATGGGTTTCAAATGCTGTCGCTTAAGTTCTTTAAAACAAATTTGAACGTCAGTATAGGGCCGGTCGTTACAGCCTATGTTCAAAAAGCTTATGATTTATAAAATATAAAAATGAGAATTTAAAATGGCTAGCAATGAAAACAAACACCCGAACAGCTCGGTCTTGCAAGGAGAAAATCTATACGAAGTAATCTACGCTAGCAACGCAACGCATTTGATGTCTCAAGATGACTTAATTCAACTTCTTTTACAGTGCCGCAAAAACAATCCACCGCTTGAACTTACTGGTATGTTACTGTATCGAGCAGGATACTTTCTTCAGGTGCTGGAAGGCCCGAAAGAATGTATAGATCATATGTATCATAGAATTGCAAAGGATGTGAGACACAAAAATTTGTCTCTCCTCGTCTATGACAAAATACTTAGCCGAAGTTTTTCAGAGTGGAGTATGGGCTTCGTTGCGGTTGATAGCCGTTGCGAGCAACTTGAAGAATTTTTTAATTTACTCTACCGAAATTTGCTTGAAAACAAGATGTCTGAATGTAAGCAGTCCGTTTATAATATGTTCAAAGAGTTCAGGTCAGGCTCTTTAAGAGGACTTATAAAGTAGTTTTTCATCATCTTTTTGCAAGTGCTTCTGCGTCACCATGAATATAATCAATTCTGAATCAGTAGCGCAAAGCGTCCACATATAAGAATTTTTGCTTATTGAAATGTGTCTATTGCCTTCGGTCCACAATCGGGACTTGCTGCGAAGAGTGCGAGTTGGGAGCCTAGAAATGCGAAGGGTCGCAGGTTAACCCGGGTTCGGGTGATCCTAATGTGCTTCTCGGGTGGCAAAGAGTACCTATGAGATTGGATTTCCTCTGCAGGAGTACTGACAATGGCTGAAACTGCAAATTTGCTTGGTAGAGGCCTCATAAATGCCGAGAGTCAATCTGCGGCATCGCCTTCAGAACGAGCTGAATGCTGCGTAGTTTTTTCAAGTATGCCTATTTTTGACCACAGCAAGAACATCATTGGGCGAGAGCTGTATGGATGTAACCTCGGAGATGAGTACTCAAAGAACGCACCTGGTATTTTTAACAAAAATATAGTTGATGAGATCAAATCAATTGCCGAAAGGCATGGTAGACTTGAATTTATTTCCGTAGATATCCCCTTGGAGCATTTGACCGATGACGTACTGGACATGCTTCCGTTAAACCTCTTGGTCTTGCCCATTCATTCGAAAACAAAACCTGATGACACGTTTTCTGCAAAAGTTAAGTTCCTAAAAGAAAAAGGGGTTCGATTTGCACTTAAAGGGTGTCAGCACGACACTAACATTGGGGCTTTCGGACCTTTGTGCAATTTTATCAGCGTGAACATGTCAGAAGCGCATGGGTTAAATCTTAACATTGTTAAGCTCCTCAAGAAGCATGGATTTAAGGTCATAGCTGGCAGTCTCAATGACTGGCACACATTTTCTGCGGCTTTAGACGCGGGCTTTGATTGTTTTCATGGCCAGTTTTTTGCGAAACACGATGCAACGAAGGCGATTAAAGCAAAGAGTCTGCCCCAGGTAAAACTGAAACTCATGAAAATGTTTTCTGGGACCACGGACTCAGTAGATATTGAAGAACTTTCCAAGACGATTTCGCTGGACGCTGCACTTTCTGTCAAGTTGTTGAAGTTGGTTAATTCCTCTGCTTTCAGCCTGCGCTATCCTGTAGATTCAGTAAGGCAAGCCGTGCAGCTGGTCGGACTGGATCAACTTAAAAAGTGGGTGACGGTTGCACTTCTATCTGAGCAAGACGGCAGTGACAAAGGGCTGGAAGTAATGTTTTTGGCTTTGCACCGCGCACTCTTTTTAAATCTATTGGCAGACACTGGGGCGCTAAACTGCGACGGAGAGTTGGCTTTTATGCTTGGCCTTCTTTCTTGTGCGGACGCGATATTTGGGGTTGAAATGTCCATAATTGTTGACGACCTCAAGCTGTCAGATTCATTAAAATCCGCCCTGAATAGAGAGGAAGGCGGCGAGTTTACTTGGATCATAAACATGCTTGAATATGTTGATCAAAACATGGTTGATGAGTCAGTCGCTATGATGGCTCGTTATGACATAGACCGACTGCTCGCTGCAAAATTGTATATGAACTCATCTCGGATAGCTAAAAGCCTGCTCCGCGATGTATAGAGACGTTTTGTTTTATCTACTGCATGCACCAGGGAGTTGCTACATATCAAGAGATCAGCTTCAATTCTTTAATGAGCTGTATGAACGCACATTTGTCGATCGGCTTTGCTACGTATGATGTAGCTCCGCCTTTGTAGTACGCCTCAATTACATTTTTTGGATCATCCAGCGCGGTAGTCATGATAATTTTTGCTTCTTGAATAGAAGTAATGCATTTTTCCTTTTCGATTCTGCGAATATGTTTAAGCGCAATCTGGCCGTCCATCTCGGGCATCATTATATCCATACAGACAAGGTCGTAAGGAGTGCCCTCCTCCAAGGCCTTCGAGAAAGCTTCAATAGCTTCCAATCCATTGACCGCGACATCCGCCTCACCGTAGGGCTGTAGTATTCGTTGTAAAAGCTTTCTGCTGGCAAAATCGTCCTCAACAACTAGAGCTTTCATTTATGTCCTCCGGTTGCAGGTAGCGCATTGGCTATTGTTTACTTGATTTTCTTCAAAGGGGGCCTTCCGCTTAGGTATTACCTCGGCAACACCCGTATACGCTGTTATCCTCGTCCTGGAGAGGGAAGTTCGTTAGCAAATACACAGCGATTTTTGCCGCCACGTTTGGCTTCGTACATGGCGGTGTCGGCTAGTCGCATTAGTTCCCTTGGGGCATTGGCGTCATGTGGAGCTATAGCAATGCCGATTGAAGCGCCAACTTGTACGTCTGATTCATCAATCAGGACTGGTTTATTTATCGATGTGATAATCATTTTAGCCAAACGTTCAGCACCGTTAGTTCCACAATTTTTCTCTAAAAGTATGAACTCATCGCCTCCAAGTCGGACACAATAATCTTGATCGCTGACAATAAGTCGAAGACGTTCTGAAGCTATTTGCAATAAGTAATCTCCTGCTTGATGTCCCATGCTGTCATTGACGGACTTAAATCCATCCAAGTCAATAAGGAAAAGGGCAAGTGGCTGATCTTGTCGTCCTGCGTCTTCAATAAGTTTTGGCAAATTGTCGAGGAGGAAGAGTCGGTTTGAAAGTCCTGTTAAGGTGTCATGGTATGCGGCGTGGCTAAAGTCTTTGACGTCACTTATGTCTTTTACGACGCAGTAAATTATTTCGAGTTCCGGCGAATAGTATATATTCCAATTTAGTCGCTTGTAGCGATCGTCAGAGCATCGAAAACGAAAGGCAAAGGTAGTTGCTCCTTTGGCGCTAGTAATTAGGCGTTGAAACCTAGCCAAGACAAGTTCGCGGTCCTCGTAGTCCATAAACTCGAGGAGGTGCTTGCTATTCAAATCTTTTTGGGAGTGGCCTGTTGAACGTTCCCAGATGCTGTTTGTGGTTAAGATTGAGCCGTCAATCCCGATAACCATCGCCATATCATAGCACAGAGTCATCCAGGCGTAACGCTCAATGTCGAATAACCTTGCTAGGTATTCGCTGTCTGCACCTTGTTCAATATGCTCTTTGAAGTTCATACAATCACATCTCGAGAGGCAAATATCAAATGATTTAGAGCCTCTACTCGAAGAGTCAACGTCTTCGATAGGCGTTACAAGCTACCCCTTGCCCCATTGTCTACCCCGTCCTCTTCCATCCTCCGCTCCACTGTCATTGACCGAGCTAGTGTAGTCACCCTGAATGGCGTTTCTGAATTTGGGACACGTTGTAAATTTAGTCTATTTCACCGGAACCGGCAACGTTTGTCATGATGAATGCTCCAGGCCTGCATGATCTGTAGCCTGTCCAAGCCGTGACGTGGGTCTGAAGGGGATCAGCCGGAGAGAGTCACAGGGGCCTGTGAATTTGGGCTGCCCCGTTTGTCTCCTGGGGCTACCCCGCCCCTTCCCCTCGGTCCTGCCCCGGACCTCCCTTGGAATCGCGCGGACATACATTTTCTGAGGAATTCCATCTGCTTTGCCTTGCCCTTTTCCTGTGGAGTGTGAGATGTTTTCATATCTTTCAATGGCCATAGATTTGACCCAGGCTGTGCAGCAGGATGAACGGGAGCGCTTCGATGCCACTCAATACTCCAGAAAATCTATGGAAACCAGAATATCTTCTTGATGTTGGAAGTATGGATGAGCAGCATAAACATTTTTTCAAAATCCTTGATGTGTTGTCCAGAGTCATTGGCGAGGCGGGGCGAGATATAATAAAGAATGCTCATTTATACTCTATCGTATGGGAAGTAAGAAGGTATTCCCAAAAACACTTCCATGACGAAGAAACACTACTCCAAAAGTATGGGTACCAAGGGTTCTCTGACCAGTGTTCCGAACATGACAAGTTTCTACGATATATTCTTGAATACATTAACGATAAGATGAAAGTATACGAACTCGTTCCTGGTGATGCGATATCAGATTTGAACCTTGGACTTATGCAGGAGCTGCTTGAGTATACTCAGCAGTGGTGGGCTGATCATATATTGAAGAAGGATGCACTGTATGTAGACTTAATCAAGAGTAATAAAAGAGTTAAGCCTATTTGATGACGATTGGTTGATGAACTGTTCAGATGCACCCCAGGAAATAAAAGAAGCGCGAGGGGTGGCCGTGCTGGGTTGAGGCGCCTCTCAATGAATTGCGCAGTGGCCTCCAGCTATTTCGGCAAACATTTTATGTGTTGATCACGAAGGATAGGTCTGAAGTGAAAGAAACGAGTGGGACTCAATTCGCCCCTGGAGCGCGATTAACGATTCAGGCTGTCAAGGAAGAGCACTCTGAGCTTTCTAAGCATCTCTGTTCAAAATACTTCGACTTTTTTCCTTTGCCCTTAATGGTAGTGAATTCACATCGCCAAATTGTGTTCAGCAACCAAGCCTTTTTAAAAGCTTTTGGTGTTGATAATCTCGACAACTTTCTGGCGAAACGTCCTGGTGAGGCCATGGGGTGTATTTATTCAACAACAGGGGAGAATGGCTGCGGGACTTCTGCCCACTGCCGTGAGTGCGGAGCTGTTCGTGCGCTCATGGAGAGCATACTTGGAAATGTCAACGCAGAACACGATTGCCAACTCCTCCTAAAGAGCGGCACTGATACCAGCGCGAAGGATTTACGTGTGTTTGTTTCGCCATGGGAAGCAGGTGATGATACATATTACGTCGTCACTCTCATGGACGTCGAAGATGAAAAGCGTAGACGTGTACTGGAGCGGATTTTCTTTCATGATATACTGAATTCAGCAAGTGGCTCAAGTGGCTTAATTGATATGCTTCTTGACGAAGCTCCTGAAGAGATGAAGGAAACCATTGGCGTTGTTAGGTCTTCACTGTTTGGAATGATCGAAGAAATTCAAAAGCAAAAGCAACTATTGTCTATGGAGCGCAACGAGTTTACTGTCACTGCGATAACGTTGCAGGGATTGGAGATTGTAAAATCGATTTCTTTGGAGTTTCACTCTCATCCTAAGACGATTGGTAAGCAGATTTGCGTTGACAATAGCAGTGTAAATGTAGCGGTGCATACAGATTTAGCACTTCTTCGCAGAGTGATAGTCAACATGCTCATGAACGCCCTTGAGGCCACGCCTAGAGGGGGAACCGTCACTCTGGGGTTGAGGAAAGAAGACGGTAAGGCTGTTTTCTGGGTCAAGAACAGAACGGTTATGCCTGAATCGGTCAAACTCCAGATTTTCAAAAGATCATTCTCAACCAAGGGACATGATCGAGGTTTGGGGACCTACTCAATCAAGCTCCTCACAGAGAAATACCTTGGAGGAGAAGTCGGTTTCTCTTCTGAAGAATCCGATGGTACGATCTTCTGGGTGAAACTCAATCAGGCGGAACCAATCCCGGATTGAGTTTTTAAAGATCTATAAAATATCCAGTCTGTGAACTTGAAAAAGCTCGACTGCGTAAACTCCTCAAGAAGTTCTACAACGAGAAACGTCCACCTCCCCACATCCGGAGCGATCTCTCCCTGCGGCCAACGTATAAAGTCCCATCTCCTTCAAACCATCCTTGGCCCCAATGGGATTCGAACAACCCTTTCTGGAGTTTCATTCGGATCAAGACCCAGAGTCTCAACTGATCCAGGGATAACGTCGAGGCTACAGCGCCCTTGCCTACCGTCAGAGCAGAATGGTAACCGTGGACATGGACACGTTGCTGCTGATCGTCGCTGGCGTCGTCGCACTTGCTCTGATGGGCTTGGCGATCAAGCGTGTCATGGGGAAATCGGAATCTCGGCCAGAAGTACGAATCCATTTTGACCAGTACAGGGTCAGACCTGTCCGCTTTTCCACCGATGCCAGCAGAAGGCCGTATAGTCATTAATCTCGAACAAAGAATAAATCGGAGAACTGACGAGAGATTGTATGTATCCACCGTGACAAACCAGAGAGATGAGAAAGAGATTTCACCAGTTGTTTTTATTGTTATGCAAAGCGTTACGCTAAACATACCTATGCGTGTCGAAATACCATGGAGAGCGCTTATAAAAGGTGGGCGAGATTTAAGGGGAACCTATTCAGTTTATGCACACTTCCTTTTTTCTAGCGACAACAAATACTACGCGTATTATGGCATAACAAAAAGAGGTTGGAATACTCGTTTTTCTGAGCATGTGAAATGCGGCATCAGTGATGAATCTAAACGGCTATTTCCAAAAACGATGAATTCCTTGATTCAGGCAAAATTAAGTGAAATGAACAATATTCCTGTTAATGTCCCGAAATTGGAGGGAGTTGTTACCTCGATCTGTGCAGTCGGCTTAAATACTGATCAAGCTATGGACACTGAGGAGTATTTGGTTGACAAGTATAGTTTGTCCTCGAAGCATGAATACGGATTAAATATGATACCAGGCGGATATGAGGGTATCCGATGTCTGCACAGGCTAGCAATATTAAAAGAGCCAATGCATATAGATACTGAAGAGCGAGAGTTATTACTCGAAAAGCATCTAAAAGAACACCCGCAACTTGGTATACCTAATCCTGGCGTAGCAGCAAAATGGAATGATCCACAATATGCAGAGGCTGTAATTTGTGGCAATGAAAATCGTCTTAAAGCAGAGCAAGTCCGACAGATTCGATATTTAGCAGCGATTGGAAATGAAATTGATGTAATTTGTGCAAAAGTCGAAATTCATGATTTCGAACGAGTTAAGCGGGTTGTTAAAGGCAGAACATATTCTCGCATCCAATAGATGTCTGTAGTTATGTATTTTTTAAAACGAGTTTGTAAAGTACTCATGCAGTGGTCGGTTCACAGGGGTCTATGAATCAGGACCAGCCCAAGCTCCGTTGGCTGCCCTGTGGCTGTCTAGCCACTGCCGCACCAACTGCGCAGCCGCTGCCGCCAAATACCTGTTGGCGTCACGTTGGCAGGACCGCCACTGAAAGCCACAATTCCGTTGGCAGGAGCCAAAAGGTTAGGTTGGCAATCTTTGGCTGTCCAACAAAAGTCTAATTATTTCAATAAATTGTTGGCATGGCATTCAAGAGGTCGTCGGTTCGATTCCGTCCAGCTCCACCACACATTTCAAGGGGTTACGATGAAAATCGTAACCCCTTCTGCTTTTCTAAAATCCCATTGTGAAAGATTTGTGAAAGACAAGACAGTAAAAATCTCGGCAATAAACGCCGATATTTCAGCATGTTGTGCCATCATTTTTTCACCGTTTTTTCACTCATATTCACGTCTCTCTTCGCTCTTCACGCAGAAACGCTAACGCTCAAAATCGCTCTCAGACGAGTTGTCGATTTTCGACTCACTATGAGTCGCAAAATCAGTCTTGTAGCGGTCCAGTGTTTCTTGGTCAATTTGCCGTCGAATTAAGCCGCCCTGCCAAGAGCTGAAAGGAGTTTCTCCCTGTGCTGCTCGGGCGTCCTGTAGCCGTGCCGTCCGACCCTCCAGCGGGTGTTGTATGTTTCCTTGAAGGCCTGGAGGCCTTGGCGCAGGTCCTCGACGGTCTGGAAGGCCCGCACCCAGAGCAGATTTTCCTTGAGGATTAGCACGAAACGTTCGGCGATGCCGTTGCCTTGGGGCTCGCGCACGTAGGAGGGCGAGTCCTTGATGCCGAGGAAGGCGAGCTCCCGCTGGAAGTCCTCCGAGATGGACTGGCTGCCATGGTCATGGGGCAGGGTCAGCCCGGCCGCCACATCCTTGCCGAGCGCGCCGAAATTACGGCGCACACCTTGCCGGATCGGCTCCAAAGCTTCGAGCCTGGTCCCGCGCTTGACGGCATGGATGCCCACCAGTTCCAGCGAGCAGTGGTCGATAGCGAAAAAGATCGAGGCGTTGCCTTCCGAGAGGGCCATGGTCGTGGTCATGTCGATGCCCCGCCACTGATTCGGCCTAGAGGGCCTGGGCTTGTGGCCGGTCGGCTTTCGCTTGGCCTTAAGGAGCTGACTGCCGCGAAACGCGAGGCCGTGCTCCTTCATGAGCCGGTGCACACGGTTCTTGCCGACGATCAGTTCATCAACGAAGCGCTGATGAGCCCAGATTCGCCGGTAGCCCCAGAAAGGATTGTCCTGCCCCCGGTTTGGTGAAAGATCGCGCTAACTGAGTTTTCGTGGCTGATTCCGAGGAGGAGATCGGCCATGAAACGTCGCAAGTGGACCCCACGGCCCTTGCGGCGGGAAGGGGCGGCATCGGGCCTGAAGGCTTGGCGTCCAGGCCCTCGGCGGCCTCCCCGAGCGCGTCGCCGGAATCGTGCTGACGCCGCCGGACCGGAACGCGGCGCGCCGCGGGGGGGGGGGCATCCGACGCGCATGCCCCCCGCGCGGAATCTCACGTCACGCCGCGCTCTGGGAGTCCTCCCCCGCGACGTCACGCACCTGCAACTCGTCCTCGGTGAACACCTTGTCGATGTCCAGGATGATGATGAAGTCGTCACCATGCTTGCCGATGCCCTGGATGAAGTCGGCATGGACGGAGGTTCCCATCCTGGGCGCGGGCTCGATGTCCTTGGGTTCGATATCCATGACTTCCTTGACCGAATCGGCAAGTGCGCCCAGGACCGTCTCCTGGCCGTCCATGCGCACCTCGACGATGATGATGCAGGTGTTCACGGTGCGCCTGGTCTCGGGCATGCCGAACTTCAGGCGCACGTCAACCACGGGTACGGCCCGGCCGCGCAGGTTGATCACCCCGCGCACGGCTTCCGGCGTGCGCGGGACCTTGGTGATGGTCGTATATTCCAGCACCTCGCGCACCGAGGCTATGTCCAGGGCGAACACCTCTTCACCCAGGGTGAAGGTCAGGTATTGGTTCGTGTTCTCGCTCACGGAGTACTCCCGGGGCTAGAATTTCTCGAAATCGTTGTCATGATCGGCCGCCCCCAGGTCGATGGAAACGCCCTTCCCGGGCTTTGCCCCTTTCCTGGCCGCCGGGCGGGGGCGGCCGACGGAGGACGTGCCGTGGGGGAGGGCCTTGGGAGCCGCGGGCCTCGAGCCGTGGTGGGAGCCCTTGAGCTTGAAGAAGCTCACGGTGGAAAGCAACTGCTCGGCCTGGCTGGAAAGTTCCTCGGAGGTGGAGGCCATTTCCTCCGAAGCGGAAGCGTTTTGCTGGATAACCTGGTCGAGCTGCTGGATGGCCTTGTTGATCTGGTCCGCGCCCGCGCTCTGCTCGCGCGAACCGGCGGCGATCTCCTGCACCAGTTCGGCGGTTTTCTTGATGTCGGGCACAATGGCGGAGAGCATGTTCCCCGCCTTCTCGGCCACGGCCACCGATTCGGTGGACAAAGACGAGATTTCGGCGGCCGCGTGCCCGGAGCGTTCGGCAAGCTTGCGCACTTCGGCCGCCACGACCGCGAATCCCTTGCCGTGTTCACCCGCCCGGGCAGCCTCGATGGCCGCGTTCAAGGCGAGCAGGTTGGTCTGGCGGGCGATTTCCTCGATGATGGAGATCTTCTCGGCGATCTGCTTCATGGCGCCCACGGTCTGGGACACGGCGCGCCCGCCCTCTTCGGCGTCCCTGGCGGCCTTCATGGCCATGGATTCGGTCTGCACGGAGTTGTCGGCGTTCTGCTGGATGTTGGAGGTCATCTCCTCCATGGAGGAGGAGACTTCTTCCACGCTGGCAGCCTGTTCGCTGGCGCCCTGGGAGAGGGATTCGGAGGTGGCCGAGAGCTCCTGCGCCCCCGAGGCCACGTTGTTGGCCCCCTCCACCACTTCGCCCATCACTTCGTTCAAGCGTCTGGTCATCTCGCGAAGGGCGTCGGCCAGCATGCCGATCTCGTCTTTCTGGTTCACCTGAAGGTCCAGGGTCATGTCGCCTTCGCTCATCTTCTGGGCGAAGGTGACGCCCTGGATCACGGGGCCGGTGATCCCCTTGGTGATGAAGAAGGCCACGGCCACGCCCATGATCAGCGCGATAACAAGCCCCACGGCCATGATGGTGGAAGAGGCGGACAGGCTTTTGGAGGCCTCGTCCGTGAGCTGTTCGGTCAGCTTCACGCCGTAGGAGGAGGTGTCCGACGCGGCCTTCAGCACGTCCTCCGCCACCAGGTTGCGCGTCTTGGTGGCCTCCTCGCTGGCGAGCGAGTTCTTCACGTAAGCCAGCATCGCCTCCTTGTAGGCCTCGCCGGCCTTGCGGATGTCGTTCAGCTGGCGGATGTTCGCCTCCAAGCGGGTGATGGCCCTGAGTTGCTGCTCCTTGGCGGCGATGATTTCGAAGTTCTTCAGCCCATCCTGGATGATCTTCAGGTCGCGGTGGGCCTGCCCCTTGAAGTTGGCCACCCGTACGGCATTGCCAGCGTCTATGACGTCGTTGATGATGTTGATCTTGTCGGCGCGGTCCTTGATCTTTGCGGATTCCGCCGTCGGGTTCCCCAGGAGCTCGAAGAGCGCCTTCTGCTGGGACTCCAGATACATCACGCAATTCTTCATGAACACCTGGGCACTCTCGTCCATGGTCTTGCGGTTGGCGTCCATGGCATGCTCCAGGGCGTAGGACTGCTCCGCCAGCTTCTTCCATTCAGCGACCTTGGTGCTGGCCTTGTCCGCGTTCTCCTTGAGCTTGACCAGGTTCGGGTACTTCCGGGCAAGCTCCCTGGCCTGCTGGAGCGCCTTGTCCACGTCGACAAGTTCCTTCTGGGTCTCCTTCCAGAAGGCTTCATCGCCCGTGTAGACGAAGCCTCGCATGGCGAACATGGTCTGCAGCGAGGAGCGCTCGACTTCGGTGGCAACGGACACTTCGGGCGCGACCTCCTGGGCCAGGCGTTCTGCCTGCCTCCCCACGGAGAGCATGTTCACCATGGCCATCCCGCCAAGGAGGCCTGCGATAAGAATGAGAATGCCGAAACCAAGGCCGATCTTCACCCCGAGTTTCAAGTTTTTCATGGCAACGCCCTTCATTGGAAAGTTTCATCCGGGTACGACTCTGGACTGCCTCGCCTCGAAGCGACTCGGACAAGCCGAAGGCTTCTGCCTCCTGGGCCCAGGGCCGACCTCCTGAAATGTAAACCGCCACTGTACCGGAGGCCACCACGCTGGAGAGAGCTTCAACCTTACACGGCAAACGTCGCATGGTCTACACAAGCGAACAATATTTCGTCATACATGGAGTAAGTGACACAATTCACCAAGGGGCTACTGAATCTTAATTAAAACCATTTTGGGGAACAGTGGTGAAAGGCAAAGGCATATGAAAGGATCATGATGCTCCGCAGAGTCACGCCAAGGCGCAGTAACAGTTGGCTGCAGTATGTATAGACATTGCTGATAAACGGATATCGTCCGGCGTTTTCCTGTCAATCTTCGTGAGACATTGTGTGGGAAGTCAGCCGCTTCCGGCGCGCCCGGGCTGCTGCAGGCGTATGCGCCTGGGCGGTCTGGAAGCCGTCTTCGCGAGTGGCGTCGGGGGGGGATGGGTAGAGATTTTGGGCAGCCGCGCGGGACGATCAGCGTTGCCGGTGCACCCTGGTGGCGGCCCCCACCCCGGGGCGATGGAGCGCCGGGCCGGGACGTCCGCTCTCGTCCGGGTGGGCGCCTGCAGGCGCGAGGCATGCGGCAAGGCCTTCCGGCGGGAGGCGCGGCGGACAGGCCCCCCGAGTATTCCCCGATGATTGCATGAAAGTTGAACACTCTCTACAGAGGTGGCATTCTCCTCTTGAGTGGTGTATGAAAGGAAATAAGGCCTTTTGTGTCGGGTAGTGTTGGTGAATCGTGTTTGTGCAGCAGGACATGGCAGGCGTATAATTATAGCCGGGAACGGTGCTTGATGTCGAAAATTGAAATCGCTGCCACGGGTAGTATCGACGATATCACATCCATTGCCCAGGCTGTTCGGCAGGACAGGGGCCTTTTCTATGCGGTGTTAAGGTGTATGCCGATGCCGTATCTGCTGGTGGATGAATGTGAACGCGTTTTGCAGACAAACACGGCGTTGCTTCAGATGCTCCAGATGGAAGGAAGCGCCGATGAATGTGTTGGGAAGAGGCTCGCGGAAGTCTTCTATGGAGACATAACGCATGAGACAGTCGTCAGCAAGAGTATCCAGCATGGTAAGGTTTTCAAGAACATTGATGTTCCTGTTACTGGCAGGCGCGGGGCAAGGTTGAGCATAATAGCCAATGTTTTCCCACTTTATGATCTCAACGATGTGTGCATCGGTGGGATGTGCATCTATATCGACCGCAGCCAGAACAAGCAGATAGAAGAGGCTCTGCTTGAGAGCCAGCAGAGAAACCTGAAGCTCATTCAGAACATGCACTCAGGAGTTGTCGTCCATGCTCCTGATTCAAGCGTGCTCATTGCCAATGAGCACGCGTCGAAGTTGCTGGACTTAACGGTCGAGCAGATGATGGGCAAGACTGCCGTCGATCCCGCATGGTGTTTCATGAGAGAGGACCGGACCCCGATGTCCGTCGAAGAATACCCCGTATCAGTGGTGTTGTCCTCCCTACAGCCCGTGCGCAATATGACGCTTGGCATTGTCAGCCCGAATCGAAGCGTGCCTGTATGGGTTTTGGTTGATGCATTCCCGGAGTTCGATTCTTCCCGGCGGCTTGAGCAGGTTGTGGTCACGTTTGTCGACATAACAGAGCGCAAACTCGTCGAGGATGAAGGTCGCCTCAATGAGGCGCGCCTCTTGAGTCTCGTAAGCATCTTGCAGCGCCCCTTCTCGTCCGCTCAGGATTACTTGGATTTTGCCTTGGCGGAGGCCATCAAGTTGACGAGCAGCAAGATCGGGTACATCTACCACTATGATGAGGAAAAGAGTCATTTTATTCTCAATACCTGGTCGAAGGATGTGATGCGGGAATGTCGCGTCGCGAAGCCGCTGCAATGTTATGAGTTGAGCAAAACGGGCATATGGGGCGAGGCCGTAAGGCAGCGCAGGCCAATTGTCGTCAATGATTTCGGCGCACAAAACCCGCTCAAGAAAGGGTATCCTGAGGGGCATGTGCATCTGGAGTCGTTCATGACGGTGCCGGTCTTCAGGGATGAAAAGATCGTCCTTGTTGTGGGTGTCGGCAACAAGTCGTCAGAGTATACCAGCGCGGATGTCTATCAATTGACGTTGATGATGGACTTCGTGTGGAAAGTTCTTGCCCAGAAAGAGTCTGACAGGGCGCTGCAACAAAGCGAGGAAGTGCTGAGAGCCGTCATCGATCAGACGCCTATCGGCATGCATCTCTATCATCGAGACGATGGCGGGCTGGTGTTCTTCGGCGCAAATCCCGCTGCAGATGAAATTTTAGGAATTTCTCATGAGAAGTTGAAGGGGAAAGGTTTCCTGGAAGCATTTCCCGGATTGATCGGGACGGACATCCCGGAGCGCTCCATGGATGTGCTGGAGACAGGGGTGAGCTGGCATACGGAGCAGGTGGTCTATGAAGATGCCAAGGCGGCAGGTGTTTTCGAACTGTTGTGCTTCCGCCTGTCCTCGGAAAAGCTCGCGGTCATGTTCATGGACGTCACCTCGCGAAAGAATGCCGAACTCGAGATGCTGCGCGCCAAAGAGGCCGCAGAATCGGCCAGCCTCGCCAAGTCGGTTTTTCTGGCGAACATGAGCCACGAAATCCGCACGCCCCTCAACGGCATCCTCGGCATGCTTCAGGTGTTGCAGGGGGAGGTGTCCGACAAGGACCACCTCGAGTATGTTGATTTGGCCATCAAGTCCTCGAAGCGTCTGGCTCGTCTTCTTTCGGACATACTTGACCTGTCGAGGGTCGAATCCGGGAAGATGCCGACGACCAATGAACAATTCGAGCTCTCCCAAGTCAAGGAATCCGTTCTGGAGCTTTTCCAGCACGAAGTGGCGAGCAGCAGGGTGAGGCTCTCCTTCGATTTCGCGGACAACGTTCCGATGCTGTTGATCGGTGACGAGGGAAAGATCCGCCAGATCTTGTTCAATCTGGTCGGCAATGCCCTGAAGTTCACGGAGTCTGGTCATGTTTGTGTCGAAGCGTTCACGGTCCCGCACTTGAGGGACGAGTTGGTGCGCGTCGTGTTCTGTGTGAACGACACGGGCCCCGGAATACCAGATGATGAAATCGTCAAGGTTTTTGAGCCGTTTGCGCAGGTCGAAACCACCTACATACGCAAGCATCAGGGGGCTGGGCTCGGCCTGTCGATCGTGCGCAGGCTTGTGAGCACCCTCGGAGGGTCCATCTGCGTCGACACCGAGGTGGGAGCGGGTTCAACCTTTTACGTGTCTATCCCCTTCAGGAACACGTACCATGAGGCCCTGCAAACGATTCACATGGCATCGAGGCCGGCCGGCGCCCTGTCTTGCGAGAAGCGAATCCTCTTTGCCGAGGATGACTCGGTGACCCGGCTGGTCACGAAAAAGTTGCTGGAAAAGGCGGGTTACGACGTGACGCTCGCCGTCGACGGCAAAGACGCCTTGGAAAAGCTGGCGTCCAAGGATTTCGATCTGATCCTGATGGACATCCAGATGCCCGAGATGGACGGACTTGAAGCGACCCAGCACATACGATTCAAACACCGCTTCGAATTGAAGCGGGATATTCCGATCATAGCCATGACCGCCTACGCGATGGCCGGCGACAAGGAGAAGTTCCTGGCGGCCGGGATGGACGACTACATTTCAAAGCCTGTCGAATGCAAGGAACTCGTGGGACTGATCGAGAAGGTGATGGCGTCGCGAGCCATGGCGTCCCAAACCACGGATATCGACTGACCCAAAGGCGGCAGCGCAGTGTCTGAGCCGATTGCCTGTTGCATGCAGGCCTTCTTTGCGCGGATCGTCGCCTGACGCTTTCGCCCCTGCCGCGCTACGCGCCGGGAGCGGGGAGTGCGCCCGCAAGACGGCAAATCGTCGCGCTCAGCAGACGTGCCCTGTTTCGACGGGGGGCGCCTCCAGCATGGCGTAGCAGTCCCTGCCTCGGGATTTCGCCTGGTAGAGTGCCTCGTCCACGCGGCAGTAGGCGGCGTCCAAGTCCATCCACGCACGCTGGTCGATGACGATCGCCCCCAGGGAGAGGGTCAGGTGTCCGTAGGGGCTGGCCTTGTGCGGCAGCTTCAAATCGCGCACCGCCTGGTTCAACTTGGCAAGGATCGGGTGCAGGGTCTCCTGTTCGTGCAGGGTCACGAGGATGAGGAACTCCTCCCCGCCCACGCGGAAGGCCAGGTCCGTGCCCCTTTGCAGCGTATTTTCCAGGGCTTCGGCCACTCCAGCCAACGCCCTGTCTCCCTTTTGGTGCCCGTAGGCGTCGTTGAATTTCTTGAAATAATCCACATCAGCCAGGATCATGCCCATGCGCACCAGGCCGCGCCGCGCCGCATCGAAGTGATAGGACGCGATCTCGTCAAAATGCCTGCGGTTGAACAGTCCTGTCAGACCGTCATGGATGGAGATGTCCCGGACGCGCCTGGCATGGCGCGCCAGAAGCGCCGAAAACAACAGGACGGACGCAATCAGAAGCATTCCGATGATGAGCGCGGCCTGATCTTTCAGGGCATCCTGCAACAGCCTTCTCTCGTCGACAGCGAGTTCGATGCGCCAGGGGACGAGCTTGAGCGGGAGGCTGTGGAATTCATACCCCTTGGCGCCGTGCGGGATGTTAGCAAACGTGTGGCGCGCCAGTTGCTGCCCGTCATCGCTGACCAGGACGGCATTCACGCCCGGCAGCGGGTACATGTCCATGATGTACTGGAGATTCTTGACGGAGACGTCGATGCTGACGCTCCCACGGAAGCTGTCCCCCTGGTAGATGGGCGCGCTTACCGTGGCCATCTGGCCTTTTCCCGCCACGTCCGTGTAGGGTTTGGTCCAGAAGGTCGCGCGCGACGGGTTGGCCTGCGGCGTCGCGCCGGTCAGGAACTCCATTTCGAGCAGGTCGGGGGTGAAGTAGAACTCTTCCGCCTCCTCGGAGGGGAAGAGGTACATGAAGGCATTGGCCGATGTGTAATAGACCCAGGGCGTGTCGGGGCTTCTGTCCCGAATGGCCCGCATGAGGGGGGCCAGGGCTTCGGCCATCCGCATTTCTTCGACCACGGGGTCGTCGGGGCCGGGCGTCCGGCCCAGCCCCACCATCCGGCCATGGGCCTGGCGGTCCTCATCCTTCCCCGGGGGCAGCGCGGCGTACCCGTCCCGCTCCGGAAGGCGGCGCAACCGGTCCGCCGGATTGCCGGGGCGGGTCAGGTAGCCGGAGAGGCAGCTCTCCGCGACGTTGCGCATGGCCATAACGTTGTAGACGTGGCTGTCCAGCTCGTGGTCGATGTTCTTCACAAGGGCCTGCCCGGCGGCGATCGCTTTCTGCCGTCCTTCGGCCATGGTCTGGCGGACGCGGGCGGTCGTCACCAGGATTCCGGCGGCAAGCACGGCCACCAGCACGGCCAGGAGGACGCCGACGAGCCGTGCGGCGAGGAGATGCCGCAGCCGTTGCGCCAGCGGAAGCTTCATCGGGAATGCGTGGGATGCTTTGGTACGGATTGGCATGGCGCCTTCCACTGCATGGAAAAGAACGGTTGCGATCGGATGGCCGGTTGTGCCGGGCCTGCGCTCCCGGGCGGGAGTTTTCCCCGGTCCGACGTCAGAACGTGAAGGCCGCGCCGAGGACCGGCCCCGACAGGACGGCGTCGAACTTGAAGTAGTCCTTGCCGCTGCCTTCGGAGTGGTTCACGCCGACCGCGCGGTAGCCGATGAATGCCGTGCCGTGGTCGCGGAAGGTGTAGCCCACCAGGGCCATGGCGTCCCACGTGATGGCCGAACTGATGCCGAAGCCGCCGACGCCGCCGCGCAGTTCGGCCTTCCAGGCGTCCGTCAGCTGGAACTGCACCCGCGCCCCCACAAAGGGGTCCACCCAGCTTTTCTGCCTGAAGATCGAACGGCTGTTGAAGGGCGAATCGCTCTTGAGGTGCATGGCCAGGCTCCAGATGCGCGCGCCGGCCAGGAGGTCCAGGCTCGCGGGCGCGGCCCCGTCCTTGCCCAGCGCGGCGGTTCCCACGCGCCAGAACCCGGCCACGTCGGAGAGGAACAGGCCCATCTGCCCGTCCAGGGAGACCCGTTTCCCCGAGGACTGGTCGCCGAGCTGGGCGTAATTGACCTCTCCCAGGAGCCCGAAGGTGTCCCGATAGAGGATGTCCGCGTGGAGCATGCCCGCGATGTTCAGGTATTTGGAGAGGTCGGCGAAGCTGGAATCGACGGTCGTCTGGGCCCCGCGCACCCCCACCGTGCCCGAGAGGCCCGTGAGCCAGGCGTAGGGGGCCAGGGTGACCTTGAGGTCCCCGCCGGGAGGGGTCGGCGCGGCGGCTTGGGCGGCAACGGGACATATCGTGAGCACGAGAAGCGCTGTCAGGATGAAACACCTGGCCGTGGTGTTCGGCATAAGGCCTCCAGCCGGTCGGGTTGGGGTTGGCGCGAAAGGGGCGAGAGGCCCCGAGGCCGGGTCTTCGACACGAAGACCCGGCCGGAAACGATCCGTCGGGGCGCGTCAGTTCACCTCTTTGACCTCAGGAATGACCCATGATCCGTCGAGAATCGAGGGGTTGGCCTTGCTCGGCCAGTAGAGCCGCAGCATGAGGACGAAGGTGTCCTTGGGCGCGGGAAGCCAGTTGGATTCCTTGTCCGGCCCGGGATTGTCGTGCTGGATGTAGAGGTCCACGGAGCCGTCGGCGTTGGGTTTCAGGTTCTGCCTGGCGCTGATGCTCTGGCGGTTGAGGGGGTTTTTCACGAAGAAGTAGTCCTTGTCGTACATGGTCAGCGACCAGAAGCCCTCCGCCGGGGGGAGCTGGCCCTTCTCGAAGCGCATCACGTAGTTCTTCCCGCCGTGGTACGATGCGAGGACGTTGGGGCCTTCGGAGGTCGGGTAGACCGCGTCCTGGGGGAGGTTCGCGCCCAGGCCGATGGCGGTGATCAGGGCGCGCTGGATGTAGTTGACGCCGTAGTCGCCGGTCTTGGTGGTGAAGGCCCAGCCGTTCTGGAGTTTCATGTCGCCCGCGAGGACGCCTTCCTTCATCCAGAGCATGATCCGTTCGAAGCCGATCTTCGGGACCGTGGCGAACGCCTCGCGCGCCAGGGGGCTGAGCCTGTTGCCGTCGAAGGGCTGTCCGGGCACGATGCCCAGCCTGGCCATCTTGGCCAGCATGGGCTTGTCGGCCGGGGCGGGCGGGTTGTCCTTCAGGAGCCTGGCCAGCAGGTTGAAGTAGTCGTGCGCGCTGAGCGCGTTGACCTGTTCGCGCACCGCAAGCTTCATGTCCAGGGAAGGATCGACCTTCCCGGCAGGGGGCGTGTAGGGTTTGCCGTAGGAGCTGAGCGGCACGAGCGCGATCTCGTCCTGCAGCTTGTGCACGGTCTCGTAGTCCTCGGGGGTGCCGGTGCAGTAAATGCGCCCGAGCAGCCACACGATGTTGGTGGGCGATTTGTACTCCTTCACGCCGTCGGGCAGCTTGCCGTTCCAGCCGGGGCCGGTGATGGCGTATTGCTGCGGCCCCGTGCCGGTGGTGCGCTTGCCGGGGGCCTGGAAAACGTTCGTCCAGCCGTCGAGCATGGGGAAGAGGTAGTAGCGGTCCTTGGCGTCCGGCAGCGTGAGCACGTAGGGCTCGCGACCCACGTCGATCCACGCCGTGGTGTAGAGCGTGTCGGCGTTGGGCGCGGTCACGTCGCGAAACTCCGCCGTGGGGTACTCGCGCATCCGTACGAACTGCCCCATGGGGGCGTGCGTTCCCTGGGGCTTCTCCACGTTGGTCATGACGCGCCGGGTCATTTCCATGGTCACGAGCGGGTAGCCGTAGACGTAAGCTTCCACTCCGAGCGCGACGGCCTCCAAAAGGTTCTCTTTCGCCTGGCCCGCATTGAAGGGAAGAAACAGGGTCATGAACGACACGCAGATGGCAAGTGCTGTTTTCCTGGAAGCTCTCATTGGCCTTCTGTCTCCTGTCGATGGTGTTTGGGGGACGATCCGCGTGGTCTGTTGCGTTTGCCAGTACTGCCGTTGAATGACGTGATCGAACTGCCTGGGCGAAGAACGCCGTTTTGGGGCGTACATTTCGAATCGCGACGCCGTGCGGGCCAGGGGCTCGAAAGGACCGCCTCGGAAATGGAGCGCATTTCCCCCCGCGCCCGGGAGGAGCAACCCCGCCTGACCGTACGGGGAGAGACGCCTGCTCGCAGCCCCGTCCCCGGGGTGGGTGGGGCGGCCTCGCCCGGGGGGCCGCAGGTGTCCCGGAAGAGGATGTCCTCGCGGATCAACCCGGCTTCAGCCGGACGGACAGCCAGGCGGGGGAGAGTGGCCGGGATGAAGTGACGCGCCGCAATGCGAAGCATGAGGACTCCTTCCGGATCGATGCCGCGATGCGTTCGAGCGACCGATTGCCGGATGGTCCTGCGGTCGGCCAGTCAACCTCCAGGCCTCGGCCCGATCGGGCTAAGGCAAAAAGTGGGAGAATTTAACTTAAGTAATATTAAACCACAGCTTTGCTGCCGATGCAACAGCTTCCGGTTTTCGCCGCGATGATCCCCGGGACGGGCGCGGCGTTCACCGGTCGGGCAGGCCGGGGGGCGGCGTCGGCGGGCATGATGAATGCGCCGTTCTGGAGGCTTGGGGCGATGCAGGGATGTCTGTGGCGGGGGAGAAGGCCTGCGACGGGACGCCTCAGCCCTCGCGGACGTGTTCGGAAGTGGGGCGCCGCGCCGAGCGCCAATGCAAAAAGGCCGGACATTGCTGTCCGGCCTTATGCTTTTGGTGCCGAAGAGAGGACTCGAACCTCCACGGAGTTGCCCCCACCAGACCCTGAACCTGGCGTGTCTACCAATTCCACCACTTCGGCGTCGGGAGACGTGTATCTATACGCGGGCCGCCCCCTTGGCAAGCGTTTTTTCGCCCCGGGACGAATTTTCCCCGGTTGATGGCCCCCGCGCTTTGCGCTACCTAGCTTTTCGCCAAACCGGCCCACCGGATACCCCATGATCGTAGCCCGCACCTTCGACGACCTCGAAGGAGTCCTCAACGGCTCCTGCCTCACCATCGGCAATTTCGACGGCGTGCACCTGGCGCACCAGAAGCTCCTCGCGCGCACCCGCGACAGGGCCAAGGCCCTCAACGTGGTCAGCCTGGCCGTCACCTTCGAGCCGCACCCGCGCAGCGTGCTCACCGGCAAGAACGACCCGCCGCGCCTCACCGCGCCGGACGTGAAGCTGGAACTCATCGCCGACACGGGCATCGAGGCCTGCCTCGTGCTGCCCTTCACCCGCGCCTTCGCCTCCCTCGAGCCGGAGGACTTCGTGCGCGACTGCCTCGTGCGCGACCTGGGCATGCGCGAACTCATCGTCGGCCACGACTGGGCCTTCGGCAAAGGACGGCGCGGCGACTACGAAACCCTCTCCGCCCTGGGGCGCTCCATGGGCTACCTGGTGGAACGCCTGGACCCTGTGCTCCACGACGGCGCGGTGGTGAGCTCCACCCGCGTGCGCGACATGCTCCAGGCGGGCGACGTCTGGGACGCCAAGCCTCTGCTGGGCCGCTGCCACAAGGTGCGCGGCGAGGTGATCCACGGGGCCGACCGGGGCGGCAAGCTCCTGGGCTTCCCCACCGCCAACGTCAAAAGCCAGGACCAGCTCCTGCCCCGCTCGGGCGTCTACGCCGTGTGGGTCTCCCGGGCAGGGCAGACCTGGGCCGGGGTGGCCAACATCGGCATCAACCCCACCTTCGGCGGCAGCCAGCTGAGCACCGAGGCCCACATCTTCGACTACTCCGGCGACCTCTACGGCAAGACCGTGGACCTCCACTTCGTCCAGCGCCTGCGCGGCGAGCGCAAGTTCCCCGGCATCGAGGAACTCAAGGCCCGCATCGCCGAGGACATCCGCCTGGCCAAGCGCATCCTCGCCGAGCCCGAGGCCGCGCTCTAGCGGCGCGCGTATGAAAAACATGAAGATGTTTTTCATTATTTAAATGAATGGTTTTGCCTGGTTATCTTGAAAATCCGCAGGGACGGATTTTGAGGGCGCACCACGAGCGGCGCGCTCCGGCAGGCGGGGACGCGCGGGAGGCCCGGGACACCTTCCCCGGGGGACGCCAGGGCCGGGCCTTCAGGACTTGGGCCGGGCCGCGAAACGGGGAGCGTCCTGGGGCCTGTCCGTGACGATGCCCGTTACGCCCCATTCCGCCAGGCGGAGCATGTCGGCGGCGTCGTTCACGGTGTAGGGGTTCACCCCGTAGCCCGCGGCCAGGGCGGCGCGCACGGCGTCCCGCTCCAGGCCGCGATGCCCAGGGTGCCAGGCGTCGGCCCTCACCGCGCGCAGGGCGCGCTCAACGTCTCCCCGGAAGCCGTGCGGGGTGAGCAGCGCCGCCAGCACCCCGGGGGCCGCCTCCTTGCTTCGCAGCACGCAGGTCGCGCTGAAGGAGGAGACGATCACCCGGTCCTCCATGCCCTCGGCGGCCACTTCCTCCAGCACCCGCTCCACCACGCGCCCGGCCAGCTCCGGCGGGGCCGCGCGCGCCAAGTCCTTGATCTCCACGTTGAGCCACATGTCCAGCTGGCGGGTCAGGCGCAGGGCCTGGGCCAGCGTGGGCACGCGCACGTCCTCTGGGCAGGGGTCGGGCAGCTCCCGCCAGGGCTTGTGGTGGCGCGAGCCCGTGCACGTGCGGCGCGGGAACACGTCGGCGCAGAGGGCGCGGATGTCTTCGAGCGTGTGCAGCCAGGGCAGGGCCGGGGGGCCGGAGGCGAAGCGCGGGTGCGCGCCCGCGTTGGTGGTGCGCAGGAGGTTCAGGTCGTGCAGGACGATCACCTGGGCGTCGCGCGTGAGCTGCACGTCGATCTCGCAGCCTCGCGCGCCGGCCGAGCGGCCCATGCGCAGGGCGCGCAGGGTGTTCTCGGCGGCCAGCGAGCGGCCGCCCCGGTGCGCCCAGATCGCGGGCGCGTCGTTGAAAAGCGTAAGGGATGGCAAAGGGGGGTCTCCGGCCGGTGCGGCTCAGCGGTTGAGAACCTGGTCCAGGAACTGGCGGCAGCGCTCCTCGCGGGGCGCGGTGAAGAACTCCCGCACGGGGGCGCGCTCCACGATCTGGCCCTTGTCCATGAACACCATGGTGTCGGCGGCCTCGCGGGCGAAGCCCATCTCGTGGGTGACGCAGACCATGGTCATGCCCTGGGCGGCCAGTTCGCGCATCACGTCGAGCACTTCCTTGATCATCTCCGGGTCCAGGGCGGAGGTGGGCTCGTCGAAGAGCATGATCCGGGGCTGCATGGCCAGGGCGCGGGCGATGGCCACGCGCTGCTGCTGGCCGCCCGAGAGCTGTCCCGGGAACTTGGCGGCCTGCTCGGCGATGCCCACGCGCTCCAGGTAGCCCATGGCCAGCTCCAGGGCCTTGGCGCGCGGCATGTTGCGCACGTGCACCGGGCCGCAGACCACGTTGTCCAGGATGGTCATGTGCGGGAAGAGGTTGAACTGCTGGAACACCATGCCCGTCTCGCGGCGCACGCGCTCGATCTGTCGCACGTCGTTGGTGAGATGCTCGCCGTTGACCACGATGTCGCCCTCCTGGTGCTCCTCCAGGCGGTTCACCGTGCGGATGAGCGTGGACTTTCCCGAGCCCGAGGGGCCGCACACCACCACCTTCTCGCCCTGGCGCACCCGCAGGTGGATGTCCTTGAGCACGTGGAAGCGGCCGTACCACTTGTTGAGGCCCCGGATGTCGATGGCCAGGGGGGCCTGGGCCAGGTGCGGGGGGATGAATTCTTGGTGCTCGGTCATGGCTGGCCCCTATCTGTCCGCCGAGGGGATCTTGCGTTCCAGGCGGGCGCTGTAGCTGGACATGCCGTAGCAGAGCACCCAGTACCAGAAGGCGATGAAGACGTTGGCCTCCTCCAGGCGGCCGAACCACTTGGGGCTCGACGTGGTGGCGAAGGCAATCTGCAACAGGTCCATGAGGCCCACGATGCCCACCAGGGACGTGTCCTTGAGGATGGCGATGAAGTTGTTCACCATGGGCGGGATGACGATGCGCAGGGCCTGGGGCAGGATGACCACGGTCATCTTCTTCCAGTAGCCCATGCCCAGGGCGTCGGCGGCCTCGTACTGGCCCTTGGGGATGCCCTGGAGACCGCCCCGGATGTTCTCGGCGAGATACGCCGCGAAGAAGAGCGTGATGCCCACCATGGCGCGCATCACCTTGTCGAGCTTCACGTCCGAGGGCAGAAAGAGCGGCAGCACCACCGAGGCCATGAAGAGGATGGTGATGAGCGGCACGCCGCGCACCACCTCGATGTAGGCCACGCAGAAGGGCCGGGCCACGGGCAGCTCCGAGGTGCGCCCCAGGGCCAGGAGCACGCTCAGGGGAAAGGCCGCCGCCATGGCCACCACCGAGAGGAGCACCGTGAGCATCAGCCCGCCCCAGTAGTGGGTCTCCACGGCGGGCAGCCCCGTGAAGCCGCCGCCGTGGATCAGGGCGAACACCGCCAGGGGCGAGGCCAGCCACGCCAGGCGCAACGCCCGGCCCCGGCGCAGGCGGGGCAGAAGGCTGAGCCCCGCCAGGGCCAGCACCAGCACAAGGGCCGCCAGGGGCCGCCAGCGTTCCTCGGCGGGGTAGATGCCGGTCATGAAGATGGGCCAGGTGTCGCGGATGTAGCCCCAGGCCGCGCCGGTGTGCTGCCTGGCCACGGCCGGGTCCAGGGTGAGGGTGGCGTTGGCCACGGCCCAGTTCCAGAAAGGTTTCGCGGCCGACCACGCCAGCAGGAGCGACAGGGCCGTGAGCACGGCGTTGTACCAGGGCCAGAGCAGGTTGCGCCGGACCCATCCGAAAGCGCCGGTCTCCAGGCGCGGCGGGGGCCTGTCGGGGATTTCGGGGGCCATCTAGCGCTCCACCAGGGCGACCCTGCGGTTGTAGATGTTCATGCCGAGCGAGATGACCAGCGAGATGGCCAGGTACACCCCCATCCAGATGCCCACCACCTCGATGGACTGCCCGGACTGGTTGAGCACCGTGCCGCCCACGCTGACGAAATCGGGATAACCGATGGCCACGGCAAGGGAGCTGGACTTGGCGATGGCCAGGTATTCGCTCGTCATGGGCGGCACGATGACGCGCATGGCCTGCGGCAACACCACCAGACGCAGCACCTGGCCCTCGCCCATGGCCAGGGCGCGGGCGGCCTCGCGCTGGCCCTTGGGCACGGCCTGGATGCCCGAGCGGATGATCTCGGCGTTGAAGGCCGACACGTACACCGTGAGCCCCACCACAAGGGCCGTGAATTCGGGCGAGAGCCCCGTGCCGCCCTGGAAGTTGAAGCCCTTCAGGGCGGGCAGCTCCAGGGCGAAGGGCTGCCCGGCGGCCAGCCAGGAAAGGGCGGGCAGGGCCAGGAGCAGGCAGGCCCCGGGCACGACCCAGCGACCGGGCGCGCCCGTTTCGTCGCGCAGGCGGCGCGAGCGCCTGCGCAGCACCACGGCCGCGGCCAGGGCCGCCAGCAGCGCCGCGCAGAAGGGCCAGGCCCCGTCCAGGGGGACCAGGGCGGGCACGTAGAGCCCGCGCTTGTTCAGGAAGGCCCACTCGCCCAGGCTCAGGGAGTTGCGCACGTCGGGCAGGTGCTGGAGCACGATGAAATACCAGAAGAAAAGCTGGAGCAGCACCGGCAGGTTGCGGTTGAGCTCCACGTACCAGCGGCAGAGCGTGCGCAGAAGCCAGTTGGGCGAGAGCCTGCCCAGGGCCACCAGCAGGCCCAGGAACGTGGAGGCCACGCACCCGATGAGCGTGACCTTGAGCGTGTTCAGCAGCCCCACGGCCAGGGCCAGCCCGTAGCTGGAGGTTTCGGAGTAGTGGGCCACGTCCACGGCGTCGCGGGTGAGCCAGAGGGCCAGGACGGGCAGCCCGGCGCAGGCCAGCACGCCCGCCGCGAACCAGGCGTCGCCCCGGGGGCCGGGCGTGCTCCGCGCCCTGCGGGCCATCAGGCGGGAGGCCGCAAGCCCGGCGGCCAGGGCGGCCAGGATGACGAACACGCCCCAGCCGGGAAGCGGCACGCCCATGGTCTCCCCGATGCGGAAGCCCGCCTCGTTGCGCAGGAACTTGAACCCTGAGCTGATGCCCCGGCTCTCCAGGTTGGCCAGCACGTTGGAGTATGCCGCGGCCACCAGCCAGAGGAAGGCCGCGAGCATGGCGATCTGGAAGGTCCAGGCCCGGCCCTGGGGGCTGCGCCAGAAGGGGACCTGCGGCGGGGCGGGGCGTTGGTTCATGGGCAATGCGGCCGTCCGGCCGGGGTTGGGATTGCGGGAGTCGGCGCTCCGGGCCTGCCGCCCCGGGCCGGGGTATGGCACGCAGGGCCGGTTCGCGCCAGAGGGCGGGCCGGGCCGGGTGGAGGGCCGGCCCGCTCCCCCCGTTTTCCCGTCGCCCTGGGTTCCCGCGCCGGGGGCTGGCCCGGCGCGGGAGTCCGTTCGGAGCCGGTGCGGCGACCGGTCCTGCGGCGCTCGATCAACGGAAGGGCGGAGAGTAGAGAAGGCCGCCTTTGGTCCACTGGGCGTTCAGGCCGCGCTCCATGCGCAGGGGGGTCTTGGGCCCCAGGTTGCGCTCGAAGATCTCGCCGTAGTTGCCCACGGCCTTGATCACGCGCACGGGCGCGCCCTGGTCCAGGCCCAGGTCGGTCCAGAGGGTGCCGGTCTTGCCCAGCATGCGCTGCACTTCGGGGTCCTTGCTGTTGGCGAACATCTCTTCAACGTTGGCCTGGGTGACGCCGTATTCCTCGGCGGCGATGGTCAGCCAGACCACCCAGCGCACGATGTCCGTCCACTGGGCGTCGTCCTTGCGCACGAAGGGTCCGAGGGGTTCCTTGGAGATCACCTCGGGAAGGATCACGTGTTCGGCGGGGTCCTTCATCAGGGAGCGCTGGGCGGCCAGGCCCGAGATGTCGGTGGTGTGGGCGTCGCAGCGGCCTTCGTCGTAGGCCTTGCGCACGTCGGGCTGCTTCTCGAAGACCACGGGCTTGTAGTTCATGCCGTTCTTGCGGAAGAAGTCGGCCACGTTGAGCTCGGTGGTGGAGCCGGTCTCCATGCCGATGGCCGCGCCGTTCAGGTCCTTGGCGCTTTTCACGCCCGAGGATTTGCGCACCATGAAGCCCTGGCCGTCGTAGAGGGTCACGGTGGTGAAGCTCAGGCCCAGGGCGGTGTCGCGGTTCATGGTCTGGGTGGTGGTGCGCACGAGCAGGTCGATCTCGCCCGACTGCAGGGCCGGGATGCGCTCCTTGGAGTTGAGGGGCACGTACTTGATCTCGGGCACGTTGGCGGCGGCGGCCACGGCGCGCATGAAGTCGATGTCGAAGCCGATGCGCTGGCCCTTGTCGTCCAGGGCCGAGAAGCCGGGGTTTTCCACGTGGGTCCCGCACTTGAGGAAGCCGTCTTTCTTCACGTTCTGCAGGGTTCCCGCCGAGGCCGTGGCGGCCAGGGCCAGGGTGAGAAGGCCTGCGAGACAGAATCGGGTCAGTTGCATGGAGGCTCTCCTGCGTCCCTCTCGGTGCTCCCCGCGCGCGGACCTGGGAGGGGTTGCCGTGTCCGCGCCGCGCATGACCAGCCCGCGCCGGACGATGGCGTGGCCTGCGGGGCCGCGCTTCCGGCGTGTTCCATGCCCCATACATGGATGGCCTCGCGCTGGCAATTGGGTTAACCCAGATTTCCAGGAGCTGCGCAACGAAACGGTGATGACACCGCGACAATTTCACGTCATAGCCACGGCGCAACCCAAGCCCAGAGGCCCCATGGACAAACCGAAGTTCTATCAGGCCGTGCGCGAGCTCATCCTCGCGGAGCTGGCCTCCGGCGCGCTGCGCCCCGGCGACCGGCTGCCCAGCGAGCGCGCCCTCTGCGCCCGCACGGGCATGAACCGCAACACCGTGCGCCACGCCCTCCTGCAGCTCCAGAAAGAGGGGCGCATCCACCGGCTGGACCGCCGGGGCTGGTACGTCACGCCCGCGCGCCTGACCCACAACCCCGCGCGCCACGTGAACTTCGCCCGCCTGGCCGCCGCCCAGGGCCGCGCGGCCCGCTGGACCACCGTGGACCGGGGCGCCCCGCTCCTGGACGGGGCCCACGAGGCCTGCGGCCCCGGGCTCTTCCCGGCCAGAACCCGGGTGTACGAGGTGGAGAACGTCTTCTTCCTGGACGGGCAGAAGGTGGCCTACGTGCGCAACTTCCTGCACGCCGGACGCCTGGAGGGCATCGTGCCCCGCATCCGCGACCGGGCCATGACCCAGGTGGCCGCCGAGGACTACGGCGTCGCCCTGGTCCAGACCGACCTCCTGGTGCGCCCGGAGTTCCTTCCCGTCGAGGTCTGCGCGGAGCTGGACGTGCCCCGGGGCTCGCCCGGCCTGTACATTCGCCGCGTGAAGACCGACGGCGCGGGCCAGGTGGTCACCGTGGAGCACGAATCCTGGCGTTTCGACGCCATCGAGCTGCGCGTGCGCGAGGAGTGAGCGGGGCGCGCCGCCAGGCCGCCGCAGTCTGGCGGTTCGCAGACGGCCGCGCGCGCCGTCCCGGCGGGGCGGGCGCGCGGCTGGTCCTGGTCCGGACCGTTCGGCAAAGCGGGGCAGCTCTTCTGCGTCCGCGCGCTACGCCTGCGCCACCAGGGCCTGGAGGCGGCCGGCGGAATAGGGCAGGGGGTTGTCGAACTCCAGGCCCACGTCCCTGCCCGAGCACCAGCGCACCACTCCGGCGCGGCCGTCCAGGCCCAGGTCGCCCTTGCAGGAGCAGGCCGCCAGCGCGGCGCGTCCGCCCTCGCGGGGCTGGGCCTCCTCCAGCAGGCGCAGCCGGACGCCGCCGGGGCTCACGTCGAGCACTTCGCCCATGGCCTGGCGGCCGCCCAGGTCCACGCGGCAGGTCAGGCGGGAGGCGTAAGCCTTCACGTAGATGCGGTCGTGGGCGCGGTGTTCGCTCTCGTCGTTGCCGCCGTCCAGGTAGCGTCCGGCCAGGTCGCGCACGTTGGCGGCCTCTTCCACCAGGGCCTTGAGCTCGCGGCTGGTCTCGCCCACGGTCTCGGTGACCTCCTCCGAGTTGTCCGTGACGTTCATGGCGCACATGTTGATCTCGAAGCTGGAGGCGCACTGGCTTTCGGCGCGCCGGGCGATGTCCCCGATGGCCTGGGAGGTCTCCACCATGGCCTTGGCGATGGCGGAGAAGCGCTCCTCCACGTCGTGGACGAGCCCGGAGGCGTTTTCGATGTCGCCCTTGGTGGCGTTCATGGCTTCGAGGGCTTCGTGGGAGCTTGCGTCGATGGCGCCCACGGCCTCGTGCACCTCGCGGGTGGCGGCCAGGGTCTTTTCGGCCAGCTTGCGCACCTCGTCGGCCACCACCGCGAACCCCCGGCCGGACTCCCCGGCCCGGGCGGCCTCGATGGCCGCGTTGAGCGCCAGGAGGTTGGTCTGGTCCGCGATGTCGGAGATGATCTGCGTCACGTTGCGGATGCGCCCGCCGCGCTCCACCAGCTGGGTCATGATGGCCTGGAGCCCGGCGTAGGAGTCCACCACCTTGCGCGTCACCTGGGCGGTGTGGCGCACCTCCTCCATGCCTTCGCGGGCGCTGCCCTCTGCCTCGGAGGAGGTGGCGTGGGACTGGGCGGCCACGGTGGCCACCATGCGCACGTTGTCGGTCATCTCCTGCATGGCGCAGGAGACCTGGCGCGCCTGGCCCTGGGAGTCGGCCATGGTGTCCACCAGCCGCTGCAGGGTCTCGCTGATGGCGCGGGCGTCCTGCTCCAGGCGGGCGGTGGTGCCCCGGATCTTGCGGGCCAGCTGGCGGATCTCGGCTTGCTGGGCGGCCAGTCGCTCGGCGTCCATGTTGGAGGAGGTCATGTCCACGAGCATCACGAGCCAGCGGTCCTCGTTGTCGCCCACCTCCTGAACCACGCACTGGAAGAGGAAGAAGGCCTCGCCCCGGGTGAAGCGCAGCAGGTCCTCCGTCCGGGCGTCGCCGCGCAGGGCCTCCCAGCCGCCGGCCGAGGTGGAGGCGAAGAACAGGGGGTCCATGGCCGCGCCGCGCGCGGGCGGGGGCGTGCCCAGCACCCCGGCCATGGAGCGGTTCATCCAGCGCAGGGTTCCGGCGCGGGTGAGGGTCATCGCCGGGAAGGGGAAGCTCTCCAGCAGGCCAAGGGCGCGCTCGCGGGCCTCCCGGTCCTCCCGGGAGCGGCGCGCGGCGGCCTCCAGGGGGTCCTGCACGGCTTGGTCCGGGGCGATGCCCGCCAGTTCGCGGACGCGGCCCAGGAGCTGCCTTTCGCCGCGCGAGGCCCACAGGGCCGCCGCCCCGGCAAGGCCCGCCGCGGCCAGCCCGGCCGCCGCGCCCGCCCAGGAAGGGAGCCCGGCCCAGGGGGCGGACGCCGCGGCCGCCGACAGGACGGCCGCCGCGACGGCCGTCCGGGATGCGAGTTCGCCTGGGGAAGGCATGGCCCTACTTTACGCCCCGCGCGTTGAGGTAGGGGCCGTACTTCTTGTCGGTGCCCTTGATGTGGTTCACCAGCCAGTTGGAGAGGAAGTTCAGGATGTCCATGGACATGGCGCACTTGCCGGACTTGCAGTCCGCTTCCACCTGGAGCACCTTGGCCACGAACTTGTCGTGCTCGGCCTTGTGCGCGGCGAATTCGGGGTAGGCGTGGGCCTTCATGTGCCGCTCCTCGGTGGCGAAGTGGGAGGCGGCGTACTTCTTCATCTCGTCCACGATGCCCAGGACCACTGCGTCGGCCTTGCCGCCCTTCATGGCGTCGTGGAGCTTGTTGATCATGTCCACCAGCTTCTTGTGCTGGTCGTCGATCTCCTTGATGTTCACGGCGAGACGGTCGTTCCAGGCCAGCATGCTCATGCGGAATCTCCTTTTGGGGGATAGATTCCAGTTATTAAACTCCGGGCTGGAGCATGTAAAGCGAATCCCCGGCTTGCCCCCGGGCGGGTTAAGGGCTAGCGTGCGCGGCCATGAACGCCAACACCTTCGGAAGCCTTCTGCGGCTCACCACTTTCGGCGAATCCCACGGCCCGGCCATCGGCGGGGTCCTCGACGGCTGCCCCGCCGGGCTCCCCCTGAGCGAGGCCGACCTCCAGCAAGGCCTCGACCGCCGCCGTCCCGGCCAGGGCGGGCTGGCCTCCACGGCCCGCGACGAGCCCGACCGCGCGCGCATCCTCTCCGGGGTGTTCGAGGGCGTGACCACCGGCACGCCCATCGCCTTCGTGATCGAGAACACCGACCAGCGCTCCCGCGACTACTCGGCCATCAAGGACATCTTCCGGCCTGGCCACGCCGACTACACCTACCAGGCCAAGTACGGCGTGCGCGACTACCGGGGCGGCGGCCGGGCCTCTGCCCGCGAGACGGCCGCCCGCGTGGCCGGGGGCGAGGTGGCCCGCCTGATCCTGGCGCGCGGCGGCGTGAAGGTGTACTCCTACACCACCGAGATGGGCGACGTGCCCGCCCAGTGCATGGACCCCCTGAACGCCCACACGCGCCCCTTCTACGCCCCGGACGACTACGTGGTGGACATCTGGACCGACCGCGTGGAGCTGGTGCGCTCCGAGGGAGACTCCATCGGCGGCGTGGTCTGCGTGACGGCCACGGGCATGCCCGCCGGGCTGGGCGAACCCGTGTTCGACAAACTCGACGCGCGCCTGGCCTACGCCCTCATGGGCGTGGGCGCGGTGAAGGGCGTGGAGATCGGGGCCGGGTTCTCGGCGGCTCGCAACTACGGCTCCAAGAACAACGACCCCATCACCCCCCGGGGTTTCGCCTCCAACCGCGCGGGCGGCATGCTGGGCGGCATCAGCTCCGGCCAGGACATCGTGGTGCGCGCGGCCGTGAAGCCCATTCCCTCCGTCGCCAAGGAACAGCTGACCACCACCACCTCCGGCGAGGAGACCACCGTGCGCGTGGGCGGACGCCACGACGCCTGCGCCATCCCTCGCATCAACCCTGTGCTGGAGGCCATGGTCTGCCTGACCCTGGCCGACTTCTGGCTGCTCTCGGGCCGACGCATCTGAGCCCGCGCCCGCGCTCCGGCCGCGCACTGCGCGGCAGCCCGCCCGGCGACGACGGGGCCGCTCAGCCCAGGAGCTTCATCAGCCGGTGCTTCTGCTCCAGCTGGAATTCGCTGGTGAGGGCCGGGCGCGAGGCCTCGAAGGAGAGCCCCGACTCCCGGTCCGCCCCGCCCGAGAGCCAGCTCTCCAGCCCGGCGGCGCGCACCGAGGACGCCGCCGCCTTCCAGGCGGGCACGAGCCCCGTGGCGGGCGCCCAGAGCGCCGCGCGGGCGCGGTCCGTGTCCGCCAGGAACGAACTCCAGAACGTCCGCGAGTTTGTCCACAGCTGGCCGGTGCGCCCGGCGGTGGTCACGCCCATCCAGCGCAGGTCCCCAGCCCGCGAGGCCAGGGGGGCCTCCAGGCGCTGCCCCAGCCCCGCCGCGAACTGGTCCTCGTTGGCCCGCAGATAGCGTGAAAGCGAGTTCCAGGCGTCGGTGATCCCGCTCCAGCCCTTCTCCGTGGCCTCCATGCCCGAGGTCACGGCCAGGGGCACGTCCTCCGCGTAGACCGATTCCAGCCCAAGGAGCACGCGGCCCTGGTCCAGGCTGAAGGCGTCGTTCTCCGAGACCATCTCCCTGCCGTTCACGGTGATCATCCCGTCGCGCCCGGGGCGCTCGCGGCTCAGCACCCCCAGGGAGTCCAGCACCCCGGTGCGCCCGTCGGTGAGGGACACGCGCTCCCCGATGCGCTGGTTGAGCTGGGTCAACGCCAGGAACGCGCCCTGGTGGTGGAGATCCTTGCCCGGCGTCACGGTGGAGGGGATCATCGTGCCCGCCGTGGCGGCCCCGAGGGAGCGCTGGCTGCCGCCGATGGCCACGGAGGCGGAGCGGTACACGTCCTCCCAGGTGTCGCCCGGGGCCACGTTGAACGACACGGGCGTGCCGGTGAGCTTCGCCGTCAGGCCCAGGCTGGAAAGCAGGCCGCCCGCGCCGTCGGCGAGTGCGAAGTCCTTCCCGGCCGCTCCGGTCACCGTGAGGGAGCTGCCGTCGGTGGCGGCCCCCGGCGTGGTGGTGGAGGGGATGGGCCAGTAGCCCACCGAGGCCGTGACCCCGGGCTGGGAATAGGCCGTGGACGAGGCCGAGAGCGTGGGGCTTGCGGACTTGACCCAGACGGGCTGCCCGTTCAGCTCCGCGCCCACGGCCTGGAGCACGTCGCCCCAGGACCAGCCGGACCCCACGATGACCGAATGGGAGCGCGTCTCGCCGTCGTAGGCGGAGGAGAAGGTGTAGGTCCCGGCGGCCAGGGTGGTGGCGTCGGAGGGGGTGAAGGCCTTGGAGATGTAGGTGGAGGCCTGGGGGCCGATTCCGGTGGCGATGCCCAGGTCGTGGCGTCCGGTGGCCAGGGTCGTGGCGGCGCGCGGGTCCGTGGGCGTGGAGGAGAAGAAGGTGGGCAGGGCGGTGGCCTGGCCGCTCACGGAGTAGAAGGCCTCCTGGGCCGGGCCCACGGCGCGGTTGGCCGCGCGCAGTCGCAGTTGCGCGAGCAGGTCGCCGGAGCGGTCGGAGACGCGCAGGTCCTGGTCCTGGCGCAGGGGGTTCACGGAGAGGGCCAGCACGGCGCCCGTGCCGGGCATGGAGGGGGCCTGCTGGAAGGCGGCGTTCTGGTAGACCACGTCTGCCCGGGCGGCCAGGGGGGACTGGTTCACGGCGTCGCCGACCTTGCCCAGCACGTCGCCCCAGGTGTCGGCGCTAGCCACGTCCACGTTCAGGGTCTGGGTGTCCGGGCCCAGGGAGAGATCGAAGGAATAGCTTCCCGCCGCCAGGGAGGTCTGGGCGGAGGCCTCGAAGCCGCCGGAGGCGATCTTCACCAGGGGGGTGGCCTGGTCGGCGTCCCGGGTGACCCCGGCGATCTTCCCCGCCGCGTCCCCGCTGCCGGTGACCATGCGGGCCTGGGGCCAGGCGAAGGCCCCCAGGGCGGACTCGAAGGCCCTCAGGCGGGTGTCCAGGCCGCTCAGCAGGGGGTTGGCGGGCAGGGCGGCGAGGCGGCGGTCCAGGGCGTCGCCCGCGCGCGACAAGACCTCAGAGGCCGCCCAGTCGCTCTTGATCCGGGAGGTGCTCGCCAGGGTCCCCGTCTGGACCTTGGTGACGCCGCTTTCGTCCACGTCCGCCGAACTCCATGTGTTCGAGGCAGAGCCCCCTGGCCGGGGCGGTTGCCGGGGCGAGGGTCCTGTCCTTCGTCTCCAGGAGGGATCGGACGGTTTGGGCGTTTGCTTTACCCTGCCCGGCCAAGGCCAGGCAGCCCATGATGTTGCGCACCATCTGTTTGAGGAAGCCGCCGCCCCGCACCCGGAAGACGGCCTCGTGGGGCGTGGGGCCGGGGTGGCGGGTGATGGAGAAGACCTCGCGCACGGTGTCCGCCACGGGGGTGCCCGCGTTCTGGAATGCGGCGAAATCGTGGCTGCCGACGAAGGCCTGGGCCGCCTCGTCCATGGCGTCCAGGTCCAGGCTGCCCGCGTCCCAGACGAAGGGGCGGCGCTGGGGCAGGAGGAAGCCCTGCTCCAGCCAGAAGGTGTAGGCGTAGGTCTTGGCGGTGGCGTCGTAGCGGGCGTGGAACTCCCGGGAGACCTCCTCCGCGGCGAGCACGGCCATGTCCCTGGGCAGGAGGGCGTTGAGGGCGCGCCGCCAGGGGAGGTGGGCGCGCGCGGCGGGCACGTCGGCGTGGGCCACCTGATGCAGGGCGTGGACGCCCGCGTCGGTGCGCGAGGCCCCGTGGGCGCGCACGGGCCGTCCGGCCAGGCGGGCCAGGGCCTCTTCCAGGCAGGCCTGCACGCTGCGCCCGCGCCCCTCGGGCTGATACTGCCAGCCCGCGAAGTCGGTGCCCTGGTAGGCCAGGGTGCATTTCAGGCGGAGGGTAGGTTCCATGGGCCGGGCATGGAACACGCTCGGGGCGCGGGGGTCAAGCCCCCGAGGCGTCTTCGGGCGGGGCCTCCGGGGTGGCATCGGACACGAGGTCGAAGCATTCCACCGGGAAAAGAACCTCCACCCGCGCGCCCGAGCAATGCGGGATGGCGAGCTTCCCGGCGATCTGGTGCACGAGGCCCATCACGAGCTGGAAACCCAGTGATTTCTGGTTTTCGGGGTCGAAGCCGGGAGGGAACCCCGGTCCGCTGTCCTGTACGGCGAGCAGGGCCTGAGAGCCCTGGCGTTCCAGGGTGATGCGCAGGGTCCATCCCCCCCTGCCGGGGGCGGCATGCTTGAAGGCGTTGGTGATCAGCTCGTTGAGCAGCAGGCCGAAGGGCACGGCCTTGTCGATGCCAATCGACAGCGGGCAGGTTTCGATCTCCAGGCAGGCCTTCCCGACGTCTGTGTCGAAGGTTTGGGCCAGCTTGCCGGCCAGGTCGCGGATGTAGTTGGCGAGGTCCACGGCCGCGAAGTCGCTGGTGCGGTAGAGTTGTTCGTGGACCAGGGCCATGGAGTGGATGCGCCGGTCGAGGGTCTCCGCGCGTTCCAGTTCCTTGGGGTCCTCGGTGTCCGCGGCCTGGAGGTTCACGAGGCTCATGATGATCTGGAGGTTGTTCTTGACCCTATGGTGGATCTCCCGCAGGAGCATCTCCTTCTCGCACAGGGAGTGGCGGATGTCCTCCTCGGCCCGCTTGCGGCGCTGGATGTCCTCCACCACGGCGATGAAGTAGTCTGGCGCGCCCGCGTCGTCGCGGACCAGGGTCGCCGTGACCAGCGTCCAGAGGGGGACGTCGCCGGGACGCAGCCAACGGGTCTCCAGGCACAGGCTTTCCTGTCCGCTTTCGAGCAGTGTCGCCACGAGGCGCTTCCCTTCCTCCATGCAGCCGGGGTGGAGCAGGTCTCGCGGCGCGGCCTGCATCAGTTGCTCGCGGGTGCGGCCCATGATGTCGCAGAGTTTCTGATTCACCAGGAGCACGGCCCCGTCGGCGGCCACATGGGCGATGCCCACGGCAGCGTGCTCGAAGGTGTCGCGGAAGCGCTTGCGGAAGGCTCGCAGCGCCGTCTCGTGGCGGCTGCGCTCCCGGAGCAGGCCCTCCACCCTGGCCAGGAGCTCTTCGCTGGAAAAGGGCTTGGTGACGTAATCCTGCGCGCCGGACCTGAGCAGTTCCACCCTCAGGGCGTCGTCGGCCTTGGCCGTGAGCATCACCACGGGGACGTCGTCCATTTCGGGGTGGAGACGCAGCTCCCGCACGAGCCAGCTGCCGCTGGCTCCGGGCATCATCACGTCGGAGAGGATCAGGTCCGGCTTGAGGGCGAGGGCCATGTCCAGGGCCTCCCTGCCGTCCTCGGCCGCGGCGACCCGGAACCGGGGCGAGAGCGTGGACCGGATGAACATGCTCATGTCCGGGTTGTCCTCCGCCACGAGAATCAGGGGCGCGTCCGGGGAGGTCCCGGCGGACCCGGACGGCTTGTGCCCGGTGTGGACGCGTTGTTCCTCCACGACCTGGCGTGCGGGTTCCTCGTCCAGCAGTTCGGGGGCGGGGAGCATCGTCGTGCCCGGAGGCGCGGCCAGGGGCAGCGTGACCGAGAACTGGGCGCCGCCGCCGGGAGCCTCGTCCAGCGTGACGCTGCCCCCGTGCAACTGGGCGAGTTCCCGGACGATGGCCAGGCCCAGGCCGGTGCCGCCGTGGAGGCGTTGCGTCCCGCCGTCCACCTGGCGGAAACGCTCGAAGACGGCCTCGCGCAGGTCAGGGGGCACGCCCGGGCCGTTGTCGCGCACGTGCAGCACGGCGCTGCCTTCCCTTTGCTCCAGCGAAAGCTCCACCCTGCCGCCGGGCGGGGTGAACTTGAAGGCGTTGGAGAGCAGGTTGAGCACGATGCGCTGGCACTTCTGGGCATCCACCTGGGCGGGCAGCTCGTCGGGAAAGCTCAGGGAGAGAAGCGTTCCGTTGTCCTTGGCCAGGGACTCGAAGTGCGACGCCGTGAGACGGATGAGCCGGGCGAGGTCGAGCTCTGCGTAGTTGAGGACCATGCTCCCCGCTTCCAGCTTGGCCACGTCGAGCAGGTCGTCCACGTGGCGATGGAGCAGCCCGGCGTTGCGGCGGGCCATTTCCAGGTCGCGCTGGACCTGCTCCGGCAGATCGCGCCTGGCCAGGGTGTTCTCGACGGGTCCGAGGATCAGGGCCAACGGGGTGCGCAACTCGTGGCTGACGTTGGCGAAGAACTGGGTCTTGAGCTCGTCAAGTTCCCGGGTCTTTTCGTAGAGACGGGTGATTTGTTGGTTGGCCTCATGGATGCGGCTGTTGGCTTCCGTGACTTGGGCCAGGGACTTGGCGACGCGGAGGTTGGCCCTGCGCAGGCGGTCGTGGGAGAGGCTGAAGAGCACGCCCATGCACATGAACATCCCGATGGAGACGAGACCTATGGGGCTTTGCAGCAGCAGTTTAAGGTCGGGAGCGATGAAGAAGAACGTGGCGAGCGCCGTGCTCAGAAGCGTGGCCGCTAGTCCCCCGGGCAGCCCCCCCGCCCAGGAGCTGAAGAACACGGCGGGGAAGAACAGGAACCAGGCGTAGGGCTTGATGGCCGCCCAGAAGGTCCACTGCAGGGCGAACGCCAGGAGCGGGATGGCCAGGGCGAGCACGATGCGGCTAGTCGGAATCCGGGCCTTCGGGTCATCCATGGCGAGTCCTTGGGGACAGCCGACGGACACGGCTTTGGGCTGCCCTGACAACGATCCGAAGGGATCGGTCGCGGTTAGGTGAAACCAGCTTCAACTTACCATTGTGAAAGGATCGTGTGAAGCGGTTTTCGCCGCAAAGAGCTTTGGGAACAGAACGCCAGAGCGGGAGGGCCGCAGAGGTCCGGCCCCGCCCGTGCGGGCGCGGCAGTACGAGGCGATGATCTACGACGGGAAAAAGGCCCGGCCCCGCCCGCGCGTGCGCGCGGACGGGGCCGGGAGGGCGTCATTGGGGGCCGGGCCTAGGGCTTTTCGGGCAGCTCGGGGCCGGTCTGGAGCTTGGTGAGGTCTTCGGAGAGCTTGGCGGCCTTCTTGGCCGAGACGAACGTCAGGATCTCGCCGGCCTGGCGGCCCTTCATGCCCGCCAGGATTTTGACGGCGATCTGCTCGTCCAGGGTCTCCAGCACCGAGGCGGCCTGCTTGGCCTTCATGTTGGTGTACACGTCGATGAGGTGGCGCAGCTTCTCGTCCTTGAGGGACTTGGCTTCGGCCAGCATGCCCTTGAGCAGGCTCTCGAGGTTCTGCAGCTGGGTCATGCGGGTGTTCAGGTCCGATTCCAGGGACTTCAGGGCCTGTTCGCGGCGCTCCAGCTCCTCGGCGCGGGTTTTGAGCTGCTCCAGGGTGAGCACGCCTTGCGGGGGTTGGGCCGGGGTCTTCTTGTCCTGGGCGGGAGCCTGCTGGGCGGCGTGGGCCGGGGCGTCCTCCAGGATGGAGGCGCGCACGGCCGCCAGGGGGGCCTGGGCGCTAGCGGCCGGGGCTTGCCCTGGGGGCGATGCGGCGGACTGGAGCGCGGACTTGGGGGCGGGCTGGACTGGCGCGGCCGCGGTCGCCATCTGGGCCGCCATCTGGGCCGGTGGCGCGGCAACCGGGGCCTGGGCCTGCTGGCGCTGGCCCGGCGTGGAGAGCCCCATGAAGAGCAGCAGCGCGAGCTTCACGGCCGCGAGGCCGGCGGCCGCCAGCAGGACCTTAGACAACCGGGGGCTGGTAGCGAAGGGTCGCCATTTCGTCGAATTGGGCCTGCTCTTTGCGATGCTCTTCACGTTCATGGCGAACCGCCTGTGTTTCCTTGAGTTTTTCGAGAAGCTTGCGTTCCTTGGAGCGCTCCACCAGCTCGAGCCTGCGTTGATGCACGTCCTGGGCCAGCCGCGCCTCCTCCAGGCGGGAGAAGGCAAGTTCCTCCTCCAGGCGGCGGGCGTAGTTGCGTCCCAGCCAGAAGTCGGCGGCGCTCGCGCCCTCGCGGGCCATGCGCTCCAGGTGTTCGCGCAGGGAGGCGTCCAGGCGGGCCGTGGCCTCCAGGCGCTCCTGGAGGGCCTGCTGGGCCTTGGCCAGGGCCAGCTTGGCCTGGTCTTCCAGCTGTTCGCGGTAGTCGAGCACCTGGGCGAGGGTGAAACGGAAGGGTCTGGTCATGGCCCTGGGACGTTAGCAACATCCAGGCCACGAGGGAGCGGCGGTGCGCGGGGGGCCGGGGGCGCGCCGTGTCCGGCCGCCGTCCGGCCCGGCGCAGCCCGGCGTCCGGGCGTCGCCCGTCGGCGCGGCGGGCAGCCCCGTACGGAGGGCCGGAGCGTCGGGATTACGGCGCTACTTCAGGCGCGTCTCGCCCTCGGAGAGTTCGCGCAGGCGCTCGAAGTCCTCGATGGTGATGTTGCGCCCGCGCATGGTGATGTATCCCTGGTCCTCCAGGCGGGCCAGGGCGCGGGAGAGCGCCTCGCGCGTGGCCCCCAGGAACCCGGCCAGGTGGCCCTTGCTCATGTCCAGATCGAAGGCTGGGGAGTCCTTGCCCTCGGACTGGTGCAGCAGGTAGGCCGCCAGACGGGCGGGCACCTCGCGCAGGGTGAGCTGGCCGATCATGGTGGCCATCTGGCGCAGGCGCTGGGAGAGGGCCGCCAGCATGGCCATGGCGAAGCCCGCGTCGCGCTCCATGAGCCGGGTGAGCACGCTCTTTTCCAGGTAGAGCACCGAACTGGGCTGGATGGCCATGGCGTTGGCCGGGAAACGCGTGCCCTGGAACATGGGCACCTCGGCGAAGGGCTCGCCCGGCCCCAGCACGTGGAGGATCTGCTCCTTGCCCTCGGACGAGGACTTGTAGATCTTCACCTGTCCCGAGAGCAGCACGTAGAGGCCCTTGGCCTCCGCGCCCTCGAAAAACACCACCTGCCCCTTGTCCAGCCGGAGCACGGCGGAGTTGTTTTCGAGCGTGGCGAGCTGCGCCGGGGAAAGACCGGAAAACAGCGGCGCCTTGGCCAGGATCGACAGGGTGGAAGGGGATTTTTTCTCCATGGGGCGTGGGTGTACCCGCATTTTGACGCAAATCAAACCCCGCGTGACCGTTGGCGTGTAGGAATGCCTCCGACGACGTGGAGGTACCGATGCGACGCGCGCTCCTGACGCTCCTGGCGGCCCTGGGCTTCCTGCTCCCGGCGGCCCACGCCCACCGCTGGCACGGCCTGCCCGAGGCCCTGGCCTGGCTGGTCCCGGCGCTTGCCCTGTTCACCGGCAGGGAATTCGCCCGCCGCGCGGCCCAGCTGGCGCTGCTGGCCGGGAGCCTGGTGCTGGTGGACACCATGCTCCATTTCATCATGCTGCGCTCCGCCATGGGCGCGCCCTGGATGCGCCTGGCCCTGATCCTCTCTGCCTCGGCCCTGGTCCCGCTTGCGGCGGCCTGGGCCCTGGAGCGCCCCCTTTCCCCCACGGCGCGGGCCGGGCGGGAGAGCCCGGGAGACGCCGCCCCCGAAGGCCCGACAGGAGCGAGCCCGGAGGAGGAGACGGCAAGTCGCGAGGGCCGCTCCGAGGTGGCCCCGCGCGCGGTCGCGGCCTCGCCCGCCCTGGCCGGGCGCTCCCCCTGGCCGGGCCTCGCCGCCGCCGCGCTGGCCTTCGCGGGGCTGGCCGCAGTGCAGCTCAAGGCCGCGCGGCCCATGCTCCTGGCCGAGCGCTTCGTCCCTGGCGCGGGGTGGCTGGAAGCGGCGCTCCTGGCCCTCTACGCGGGCTTCGCCGCCGAGGCCCTGCTGCGCAAGGACGGCGGCCGGGCGCGCAGGCTGCTCTGGGGCGTCTTCTCCGCGGCCTTCTTCGCCCAGCTGGCCCTGGGCCTGGCCGGGTTCGACCGCTTCCTCATGAGCGGCGCGCTGCACCTGCCCGTGCCCGCGCTCATCGCGGCGGGGCCGCTCTACCGGGGCGAGGGCCTGTTCATGCTCGCGCTCTTCGCCGGGGCGGTGCTTCTTGTGGGGCCGGGCTGGTGCAGCCACCTGTGCTACATCGGGGCCTGGGACAGCGCCTGCTCCCAGGCGCTCAAGCGCCCCGCCGAGGCCCCCCGGCGCATGCGCGCGGCGCGCGCGGTCCTGGCCGCCCTGGCGCTGGGCGGAGCCTGGGCGATGGGACGCGCGGGCGTTCCGGCCTGGACGGCCGGAGCCCTGGCCGCCGGGTTCGGCCTGGCGGGGGTGGGGGTGATGCTCTTCGTCTCGCGCCGCCTGGGCGTGATGGCCCACTGCGCAGGCTGGTGCCCCATGGGTCTGGCGGCCGGACTCCTGGGCAGGCTTTCGCCCTGGCGTCTGGCCGTGGCCGAGGGCTGCACGGGCTGCGGGCGCTGCGCCCGGGCCTGCCGCTACGACGCCCTGCGCCCGGAAGACCTGGCCCGGCGCGCGCCGGGCGTCTCCTGTTCGCTGTGCCGGGACTGCCTGGAGCGCTGCCCGCACGGGGTGCTCTCGCTCACGTTCCTGGGCCGGTCGCGTCCGTGGACGGAGCCCGCCTACGCGGCCCTGGCCGGGGCGCTCATGGCCGTGTTCCTGGGCGTGGCCCGGCTCTAGCGGCCCGTGGACAACTCCCCGGCGGCCGCTAACGGGACTTCTTCACAGGCGGCACGCCCGCCTCGCAGGGCGTGCCGGTCTGGCAGAAGCCGCAGCTGTTCACGGGGAAGCCCAGCTGGTCCGAGGCCACCCACGGGGCCGTGACGCCCCGGATGTAGGCCTTGCATTTGCCCTTGTCGTGCCCGGCTTCGCTGATGGCCCCGGCCGGGCAGCGCTTCATGCAGGCCCGGCAGGGCACGCCCCGGGCGCGCAGGCACCACTCGTCGTGGCGCTCGTAGGGCCGGGGCGTGGGCGCGAACGCCGCGCGCGCCACCACGGAGCCCACCCGCACGGCCTTGCCCGCCCGGGTGATCAGCCCGTCGGAGAGCCCGAAGCACCCCAGGCCGCAGACGTGGGCCGCATGGCGCTCCGACCACGTGGACGCAAAGCCGAAGCGCTCCGACACGGCCCGCCCCCACTGGGGCAGCAGCGCCGGGGCGCAGGCCCGCACGCCGCGCGCGGCCAGAAGCTCCACCACGTGGCGGCGCAGGGCCTCGTTGACCTGCTCCCCGTAATGCCGGGCCTTGCTCCACTGGGCGCTGGGCAGCTCGCGGGCCTTGCGATGCGCCTGACGGGTGTCTCGGGTCTGGGGGAGGACCCAGGCGATCACGGAGAGTTCTTCGTCCTCGGCCGGGTCGTCCGGGAAGGCCCAGGCGTGAGCCTGGGCCGGTGACCAGTAGAAGTCCTCCCCGATGTCGGCGCGGATGCGCGCGAAGAGAGGGTCCGCGCCCGAGGCGCAGCCCAGCAGGGGCGCGTCGAAGGCGGGCAGGGACGAACCGGGTTCCAGGGCGTTGTGGGCGCGGTCGTCCATCCAGGCGGCCATGGCGCGTGCGAGTTCTTCCACGGGGTGCTCCCTGCTTGGGCGGTTTGCGCCCAGGATGACCGCGCCCGGGCGCGGGGTCAAGGCCCGCGCCGCGCTGCCTCCGGGGCCATTTCCCATCGGGCGCGAATGTGGTAGCCCCCTCCCATGACGGTGAGCCTTTCCCCACACGAACGCCTGGAGCGCGTGCGCGAGCGCATCGCGGCGGCCTGCGCCCGGGCCGGGCGCGACCCCGCGTCGGTCACCCTGGTGGCCGTCTCCAAGACCCATCCGGCCCAGGCCGTGGGGGCCCTGGCCCGGGCCGGGCAGACGCTCTTCGGCGAGTCCTACGTGCAGGAGGCCCTGCCCAAGATGGACGCCCTGTCCCCCCTGGGCCTGAGCTGGCACTTCATCGGCAAGCTTCAGAAGAACAAGGTGAAATACGTCGCCGGGCGCTTCGAGTTGATCCATTCCGTTGACTCCCTTGAGCTGGCCCGCGTATTGCATGAAAAATCGTCGGCGCTGGGCGTGCGCCAGGGGGTGCTCGTGCAGGCCAACCTGGCCTGCGAGGCGGCCAAATCCGGCTGCCGCCCGGAGGACGTGGAGTCCCTGGCCGAGGCCTTCGAGGAGCTGCCGGGCCTGGAACTGCGCGGGCTGATGCTCATGCCCCCCTGGAACGAGGACCCCGAGGCCAACCGGGGCCTGTTCGCCCGGGCGCGAGGGCTGCGGGAGCGCCTTTCGGAGCGACTCGGGCGCGAGCTGCCGGAGCTCTCCATGGGCATGTCCCACGACCTGGAGACCGCCGTGGAGGAAGGGGCCACCCTGGTGCGCGTGGGCACCGACCTCTTCGGGGCGCGCGAAGGCTGAACCAAGCGAGGAGCCGCACATGGCCAAGAAAGTGGAAGAAGAAAGCGCGGAAGGCGCTCCGAAAAAGAAAAAGAGCAAGCTTCTGCTCATCATCATCCTGGTGGTGATCCTGGCCGCCCTGGGCGGCGGCGGGTATTTCGCCTACCTGAAGTTCTTCGCCCCGCCTCCCGCCGAGGGCACGGAAGAGCAGGCCCCCGCCGACGGCGAGAAGAAGGCCGAGAAGAAGGACGAAAAGAAGAAAGAAGAGAAAAAGGAAGAGAAAAAAGAAGAAAAGAAAGAGGAAGGCGGCAAGAAGGACGAAAAGAACAAGCCCGTCACCTCCATCGCCAACATCGTCACCAACTTGGCCGACCCGGGCGGCAAGCGCTACGTGCGCCTTTCCGTGGAGTTCGACTTCGCGGACGCCCACGCCGCCTCCGAATTCGCGGAAAAGTACCAGGCGCGCGTCAAGGACGCCGTGCTCACGCTGCTCTGGTCCAAGACCAGCGAGGACCTCTCCTCCGTGGACGGCATGCTGGCCTTCCGCACCGAGTTGCAGGGCCGCGTGAACCAGATCATGGGGCAGGGGAAGGTCAAGCAGGTGTTCATCACCGACCGGGTGATCCAGTAGGGACCGGCCATGAGCAAGATCCTCAGCCAGGACGAGGTCGATACCTTACTGCGCGGGCTCACGGGCGGCGAAATCGAGTCCGAGTCCGAGATCCTTGAGGACGACTCGGGCATCGTCCCCTTCGATCTCTCCAACCAGGACCGCATCATCCGCGGGCGCATGCCCGTGCTGGAGATCATCAACGACCGCTTCGCGCGGCTGGCCACCAACGCCATGGCCAACGCCATGCGCAAGCGCGTGGACGTGAACCCCATCTCCATCGACATGTCCAAGTTCGGCGACTTCATGCGCAGCCTGCCCGTGCCCACCTCCATCAACATCTTCAAGCTCGACCCCCTGCGCGGCAACGCCATCCTCGTGGTGGACTCGCGCCTGGTGTTCGCCCTGGTGGAGAACTTCTTCGGCGGCGCGGGCAGCCAGCCCAAGGTGGAGGGGCGCGACTTCACCCCCATCGAGCAGGCCATCATCGCCAAGGTGGTCAAGATCGCCCTGGCCAACCTGGAGGACGCCTGGCGGCCCGTGCACGAGGTGCACGTGGAGCTGATACGCTCCGAGATAAACCCCCAGTTCGCGGCCATCGTGCCCCCCTCCGACGTGGTGGTGGTGGTCACCTTCGAGGTGGAGCTGGAGAACGCCATCGGCTCCATGATCGCCTGCCTGCCCTACGCCACCATCGAGCCCATCCGCTCCAAGCTCTACGCCTCCTTCCAGTCCGAGCGCCTGGAAGTGGACCACGCCTGGATCAGCCGCTTCAAGGAGCGGCTCATGGAGACCCCCGTGGAACTGGTGGTGGAATTCGGCAAGACCCAGCTCTCGGGGCGGCAGCTGCTCTCGCTCAAGGAGGGCGACATCATCCTCCTGGACACCGACGTGGAAGACCTGCTCAAGGTGGAAGTGCAGGGCGTGAAAAAATTCTGGGGCGTCCCCGGCACCGTGAAGTCCAACAAGGCCTTCCAGGTGCTGCGGGAGGAAGAAACCCATTTCTAGCGGGAGGCGACCGTGGCCGACGACATCGATCAAGACCAGCTGGCGGCCGAATGGGCGGCAGCCCTGGAGGAAACCGACGGCTCGGGCGGGGCGGACCCCTTCGAGCAGGCTCTCGCCGCCGCGTCCTCGCCCTCCGGCGGCGGGGGCGACGACGCCCTGGCCGAGCAGTGGGCCGCAGCCCTGGCGGGCGAAGAGGAAACCGCCGTCAAGAAGGAGCGCGAACAGGCCCAGCTGGCCGCCAAGAGCCGGGAGGCCTCGTTCAAGGATTTGACGCAGGACGCCCGCGCCCCCCGCGCCGACACCGGCAGGCGCGACCTGGACTTCATCCTGGACATCCCCCTGGACGTGTCCGCCGAACTGGGGCGCACCAAGCTGCTCATCAACGAGCTGCTCCAGCTGGGCCAGGGCTCCGTCATCGAGCTCAACAAGCTGGCGGGCGAGCCGCTGGAGATCTACGTCAACGGCAAGCTCGTGGCCCGGGGCGAGGCCGTGGTGATCAACGAGAAGTTCGGCGTGCGCCTCACCGACATCATAAGCCCCATCGAACGGGTGAAGCAGCTTGGCTGATCCAGCCGCCACCGCCGCCCAGGTGACCGCGCCCGTGGCCCCCCCGCCCCCACCCACCGTGGACCTGGGCGGCGCGGCCGTGCAGATGGGGGTGGGCCTGCTGGTGATCCTGGTGGTGATCCTGCTGGCCTTCTGGATGCTGCGCCGCTTCGGCCCCCGCCTGGGGCTGGGCGGCAGATCCCTGGCGCACGGCCTGCGCCTGGAAGGGCACATGACCCTGGGACCCCGCAAGAACATTATGGTGGTCCGCTTCTTGAATAAGCTGTTGGTGCTCGGGGTCACGGACCAGAGCATCAATCTGCTCACAGAGGTGGACACGTCCCATGAAGCCCAAGAATTCCAAGACGCCCTGGACCAGGCCCGCAAAGGCGGCGGCCCTGGCGGCCCCCCTGATGCTGGCGGCCCTGGCCCTGGCGCTTCCGGCGCAGGGGGCTGAGCCCACCCTCACGCTCAATCTGGCCGCCGGGCAGCAGCAGCCCGAGAAGGTCAGCATGCTGCTGGAGATCCTCTTCACGCTCACGGTGCTCTCCGTGGCGCCTTCCATCGTGCTCTGCTGCACCTCGTTCACGCGCATCATCGTGGTCTTCTCGTTCCTGCGCCAGGCCATGGGCACCGGACAGATGCCCCCCAACCAGATCCTGGCCAGCCTGGCCATCTTCATGACCGTGGTGATCATGTACCCCACCGGCAAGAAGATCTACGACGAAGCCCTGAACCCCTACATGGAGGAACGCCTCGGCTTCTCCGAAGCCGTGAAACGCGCCGAGGCGCCCATGCGCGACTACCTCTTCAAGCACACCCGCGAGAAGGATCTTTCGGTCTTCTACACCATCACCAAGATGGATCAGCCCAAGACCAAGGAGGACGTGCCCACGGTGATGCTCAGCGCCGCCTACATGATCAGCGAGCTCAAGACCGGCTTCACCATAGGCTTTCTGGTGTACATCCCCTTCCTGGTGCTGGACATGGTGGTCTCCAGCGTGCTGCTGGCCATGGGCATGATGATGCTGCCCCCCGCCATGGTCTCCATGCCCTTCAAGCTCCTGCTCTTCGTGATGGTGGACGGCTGGAACCTCATGACCGCCGCGCTCGTCAACAGCTTCGTCTAAAGGAGTTCCGCCATGACCCCCGAAACCGTCATCGGCTTCGCCCGCTCGGCCATCGAGATCACCCTGCTGCTCTCGCTGCCCATGCTCGCCGTGAGCCTGGTGGTGGGCGTGGTGCTCTCCGTGCTCCAGGCCGCCACGCAGATCCAGGAAATGACCCTGACCTTCGTCCCCAAACTGGTGGCCATGTTCATCGCCATCATCCTCGCCTTCCCCTGGCTCATGGACAAGATGGTCGGCTTCACCCGGGACATCCTGCTCAACCTGCCAAAATACATCCAATAAAAACTGCGCGGCCCGGACGGGGCGAGATCCGTCCGGGCCGCATCGACCACCTCTGGCAGGAGGTTTGATCGCGTGGGCCGCCCGCTGGAGGGGCGGCTATGTCGTGTTGGGCATATGTCTATCCTGACATATTAAATCCGTCAACGGGGTCCTTCGCGGATTGCCGCACTGGCAGGAGGGGACGGGCTCTGCGCGTGTCGTTTTCGCAACGCGCGGGCCAGGGCGGGGGCGCGCCCCGTGCCGGGCCGGGGAGTCGGGGCTGGCCGCGCGGTCAACGTCCGGCGCGGGCGGCGGTCTCGCCGCGCTTCACCACCACGGCGTCGCGCGCCCGGCCCTGGCTCTTGAGCAGGTCCAGGTGGCGCGCGGCGGCCTTGGCCGGGGGCAGGTAGGCCCCGGCGGTTTCGGGGGTCTCGCGCACCACGGCCCCGGTGATGGCCTCGTGTGTCTCGAAGAGGAAGCGGCAGGACTCGTTGCGGCACCAGCGCACGCGCACCACCGCCCGGTCGAGCTTGTCGGTTTCCAGCACCCGCGTGTCCGTGCCGCATTGGGGGCACCACATGTTCCAGGTCTCCTTGCCGCCGGGCGGGAGCGGGGGGCTTCGGCGGCCCCCCGCCCGGGTCGGATGCGGCATGCGTTGCGTTCTGGCCCGCCGTGCCCGGCCAGCGCGATGGGGATCGTCCGGGGCGGGCGTCTTCCGCGCGCCTCCGGACGTTGGGTTCGTTCTCAGGCCGCTGGGGCGTCCTGGGCGGGTCGGTAGGCCCGCACGAGATTCCTGGGCGGGCTCTGCCCGGTTTCAGAGTGTTCCAGGGCCACGCGGGCGGTGAAGCGCAGGCCGTGCAGTTCCTCGGAGTCGTGCAGGCGTCCCGGGGCGGGGTGCCCCGCGCGCAAGGCCAGGGTTTTCAGGCGAGTCAGGCCCGCCTCGTGGTCCAGGAGCATGGCGTCGACCACTTGTCGGCCCTGGAAGGGGCCGTGGGTCACGTCGTAGACCAGCTTGAGCAGCGGCCTGCCGGATTTGGAACGGATGAGCAGGCTGTCGGCCACGCGGCAGGGGTAGTCTCCGGTGGGCAGGGGCTGCTCAGTTTCGGGGAGCACGGCTTCGAGGTTCACGTCGAGGATGGCCATGAGGTGGTCCTTCCCGGGAAAGCCCGGGGGTTGAGGCTCGCAGGGTAATGAAGCCCCGCGCAACGCTGGAGGTCGCGGGCGTGCCGGGCCTCGCTCCGCTCCTCTTCCAGAACCTCGGGCGAGGGCTCGTAGAGGGCGCAGCGGCCCGAGGCGGCGGTGCGGCAGGTGGAGAGCCCCCGCAGGCCCAGGGCGCGGTCCAGGAGCAGGTGGCCTGTGATCTCCGCGCAGAAACCCACCAGGGCATCGCGGGAATCCCAGTGTCCGCAGTGTTCGCAGGCTGGTTCGGTCACGGCGGTTTCTCCCGGGGCGGCGGGCGTTGTCGGTGCGCTGCGGGCGTGCATAGAGGCCCTCCCCGTGGGGCGGGCCGGGACGGACCCTGGCTTGCCGCGTCCCGGCCCTGGTTGATGAAGCGTTGCCTTGAACGCCGCCCCGGCGGGCGGGGCGGGCCGGATTGGTGATCCCTCACCGGCTTCGGGTTGTCCAGTCCGGCCGGACTGGTCTGCATCGGAGTCGCCTTCGCCGCATGGTTTGCGGTCTTCCCTCGCACCCGCCTGTCCCGCGTGATTGGGCTTCGGAGGCGTAGCCTTGGGTCTTCCGGTACCGACCTCGCCGCGTCTGCGTGGCGTTCCCGAATGCATGGCTGGAATCATATTCTGAAACGAATTTTTGTCAAATACAGTATACAAATAAAATCGCGTGCGATTGTGGATGTTTAACAGGATTGAGCTTCAGACAAGCAAAAATAAATTCACTAAAGAATTTAAAATGAATCTATATTCTACAATTTGAATTATGAAGCTGACACATGAGAAGCCTGCACGCGCCGCGCCGGGAATAGGCGTGCCCGACGTTCAGGGGATGGCAGGGGATGTGCCGAGGGCTCGGCAGGGGATGAGCGAAGGGGAGCGCTTTGCGCTTGCTGCGGATTGGACGGTATGGGCCGTGGGCCTGGAGTCGGCGCAAGCCATGCCGCGCGGGGCGGGGCTTATGCAGTGCCCGGGCGTCTGCGCGCGGTCCAATGGACCAAGCTCTTTGGGAGGGAATCGGTGTCGTGGCCTGGCGTTCCAGCGCGGCCCCATGGACCCCGGCGGCGCAGTGGCCCTGGACGGGCGCGCGCTCCTGGCGCGTCCCCTTGGGCCACGGCGGCGGTGTCGCGGCTCGCGGCCTCGCGCGTTCCTTCGCGTCGTCGGGTCTCGCGGCCGATGTCTGCGGGGACGCGTTGCTCGCGGACTGGGGGCGGGCGAGCGCCACCCTGGCCGCACGAATGGAGGCCTCGCGCTGCTCGCGGGCGCGCGGGGGGCGCGGGCCAGCGCCCTATTTGCGCGTCATGTCCGACCAGGACCAGACCACCCGGCCCACGATGGCCCGGCGCAGGTCGCCCTGGTAGTCGCCCTCAAGGCTGTGCACCGAGGGGGGGTAGGAGCGCTTGTCCGGGTTGTCGGAGACGAACGTCAGCAGGGTCTGGCCTTCCTTGCGGCTCGTGTAGACGCGCTTCACGGCCACCTCGGCGTCGGGGCCGGGCTCGCGCACCAGGAAGATGGAGCCGTCCGGCTCCGGGCGGAAGTCGTCGCGGTCCACCAGCACGATGTCCAGGGGGTGCAGCGTGGGGGCCATGGACTCCTGCCCGCGCCCCACCTCCATGGCCACCAGGTTGGTGCGGTAGCGGATGGAGGCCTGGTCCTTCATGGCGAGCACCCAGCCGCGCACGGCGTCTTCGGGCACGAGGCCCGGTCCGGCGGCCACCGACCCCTGGGCCAGGGGCACGGCCATGTAGTTCTCGGGCGCGGGCGGAGACGTCTGCTCCGAGGTGCCGCCGGAGCGCCGGGCGGAGACGAACACCACCGGGCGCGTGGTGTCGCGCTCGTCGTCGGGGAAGAGGATGCGCGCCCCCAGCGTCTCCAGGATGCGCGCCACCGTGTCGAAGCGCGGGATGGCCTTGCCCGAGAGAAACTTGGAGACGTTGGGCTGCCCCACGCCGGACTTCTCGGCCAGCGCCGAGGGTCCGCCGTGCTCGCGCGCCAGCCGGACGATGCCCTGCTTCACTTTCTCAACCATGTTCATGGTCAGCCGCCTTCTCGGTGATGCCTAAACGGATGCACCCTGCCACGAAGCCGAACAAAAGGAATATCGAGCCGCGTTGCCCACCACCTGTAAAGCAATCCGCTCCAATTGCAACTGAAAACATGACAGCCCGCCGCCTCATCCCGAGCGCAGGGCCTCCACGATGTTCATGCGCGCGGCGCGAAGCGCCGGAAGCACCCCCCCGGCAAGCCCCATGAACAGCGCGAATCCCATGGACCACGCCGCGATCTCCCCCGTGAGCGTGAACCGGAACGCCAGCTCCGCGAAGGTCTGGAAATTGGTGGTGGAAAATGAAAGGAACGAGAGGAACGCCGCGAAGAAGAGCCCCACCGCGCCGCCAAGCCCGCCCAGAAGCGCCGCCTCGGCCAGGAACGCCAGCAGGATGGCCCGGCGGCCGAACCCCAGCGCCCGCAAGGCCCCGATCTCGCCAACGCGCCCGGCCACGGCCGAGAACATGGTGATCATGGCCCCCAGCATGGCCCCGATGGAGAAGATGGCCGTGAGCGACACACCAAGCACCTTGAGGAACTTGGAGAGCGCCTTGGACTGGTCCTCGTAGTACTTGCGCTCCGGGCGCACCTCGGCCTGGAGACGGGGGTCGCCCTCCACGGCGGCCCGGTAGGACTCGAAGAGCCCGGGCTCGCGCAGCCGGGCCACCACCACCGAGTAGGCGTTGCGCCGGAAGGCCTGCATCAGCTGCTCGGCGTCGCCCCAGATCTCCGATGCGAAGCCCGTGCTGCCCGCGTCGAACACGCCCACCACCGTCCAGGAGCGCTGGCCGAAGGAGAGGCTCTGGCCCAGGGCCACCCCCGCGAACTTCTCCCGCACGCTTTCGCCCACCATGATCTCCGTAGACCCGGGCCGGGGCAGGCGCCCTTGCGCGAGGCGCACCTGGGGCCGAAGCCCCAGCGAGGCGCGCTCCGTGCCCCGGATCACCACGTTGGAGGAGCTGCCCGTGCGTTTGGGCATCACGAAGAGCACCACCACCTCGCGCGCGGCATCCAGCGCCCCGGAGGCGTCCTGGGCGATCTCCGGGCGCGTGGCCGCCACGCTGGCGGCGGAGCGCTCCAGGGAGGACTGCACCTCCGTCTCGGAGCTTTTGCGCAGCACCACCACGTTGTCCGGGCTGCCCGTGGCCACCAGCGTGCGGCGCAGGCCCTCGGCCAGCATGAGCGTGGCCGCGAACACGAACACCACCAGGGCCATGCCCCCTGCCGTGAGGGCCGTGGTGGCCCGGCGCGTGAGCAGGTTGCGCCACGAATAGCTGAGGGGAACCGCCACGGCCTATCCCACCCGGCGCAGGGCCTGGGCGATGCGAACCCTGGAGGCGTAGAACGCCGGATAGATGCCCGAGAGCACGCCCACCGCCAGCCCCGCCAGGCCTCCCTGGACCAGCGTGAGCCGCGACACCTCGAACACGGGCATGAAGTCCTCCATGAAGCGCCCGAACACCCGCGCCGAGGGCAGGATGAGCGCCAGCCCCAGCCCCGCCCCCGTGAGCGAGAGCACCAGGGACTCCCCGAAGATGAGCAGGGCCACCGTGCGCGCCGGGAAGCCCAGGGTCTTGAGCACGGCGTACTCGCCCGTGCGCTCGCGGGCGCTCATGGCCATGGTGTTGGCGGCCACGGCCAGGATGATGGCCACCACCACGTAGCTCACCAGCCGGATGGCCAGGATGATGGCCTCGCTCATGGCCACGAAGCCCATCTGGAAGGCCTTTTCCGTCTCGGTGAGGGTCTCGGCCGGGGAGTTGGCGAACTGGGCGTCGATGGCCCGGGCGGTCTCGGCGGCGCGGGAGGCCTCCTGCACGCCCACCAGGTAGAACCCCGCCTGCCCGGCCCGAGAGGGCGCGCTCTGACGCAACGACTCCTCAACGTAGGCGAAGTGCATGAACAGCTGGGACTCGTCGGTGTTGGCCCGGCCGCCCCGGTAGACGGCGCGCACGGTCATGGGCCAGTCGCCCGGGTAAATGGTGCCGCGCAGGGTGATCTCGTCGCCCACCTTCCAGCCGAAACGTTTGGCCAGCTTCGCGCCCACCAGGCAGCCCTTGCGGTCCTTGAGGAAGTCGTCGCGCCGGGCCGGGTCGTCGATGACCAGCTCCGGGTAGAGCGCCAGCAGCGAGACGGGCTCGTAGGCGAAGTTGGCGAAGAAGTTCTTCTCGTCCACGTAGATGCCGCCGAACCACGTGCCCGGGCAGACCTGGGTGACGCCGGGGATGGCCCGGATCTTCTCGCGGTAGGCCAGGGGCAGCGTGAACACCAGGGACACGGCGTTGCGCGTGACGAGCCGGTTGGCCGAGCTGGCCTCCACGCCCGCGTGCCAGGCGTCGATGACCGTGCGCAGAAGCCCGAAGGCCAGGATGGCCACCATCACGCCCAGGATGGTCAGGGCGGAGCGCAGCCGGTGGCGGAAGGCGTTCCTAAAGGCCAGCCGGATCAGCAACACGGGAGAGCTCCCCCTTGTCCAGGTGCAGGAGCACATGGGCCTGACGGGCGGCGCGCGGGTCGTGGGTGACCATGATGATGGTCTTGCCCAGGTCGGTGCACAGCCGCTCCATGAGGGCCAGGATGTCTTCGGCGCTGGCGCGGTCCAGGTCGCCGGTGGGCTCGTCGGCAACGATCACGGCCGGGTCGGTGACGATGGCCCGGGCGATGGCCACGCGCTGCTGCTGGCCGCCCGAGAGGTGGGCCGGGTGGTGGCTGGCGCGATCGGGCAGGCCCACGGCGTCCAGGGCGGCCAGGGCGTGTTCGCGGCGCTCGCGCCTGGAGAGCCCGGTGAGCAGAAGCGGCAGCTCCACGTTCTCCAGGGCCGTGAGCACGGGGATGAGGTTGTAGAACTGGAAGATGAAGCCCACCGTGGCCGCGCGCCAGCGCGCCAGGTCCGATTCGCCCAGCTGGGCGATGTCCACGCCGTCCACGGTGACGCTGCCCGCGTCGATGCGGTCGATGCCCGCCAGGCAGTTGAGCAGCGTGGACTTGCCCGAGCCCGAAGGCCCCATGAGCGCCAGAAACTCCCCCCGGGCGATGTCGAAGGAGATGTCCGCGAGCACGGGGATCACCTGTCCGCCGCGCCGGTAGGCCTTGCACAGCCCCCGGATCTCGATGAGCGGGGCGTGGCTCATTGCCCGGCCGTCTTGAGGGCGTCGCCGTCGCGCAGGGAGTCCGGCGGGGAGAGCACCACCTTGTCCCCGGCGGCCAGGCCGGAAAGGATCTCGGCCATGTCGCCCAGGCCCGCTCCCACGGTGACGGGGGTGAGGCGCGCGCGGCCCTCGCGCAGGACGAACACCGCCCGCGCGCCGCCGCGTTCCGTCAGGGCCTTGGCGGGCACGGCCAGGCGGGGCGCGGTCTCGCCGGGCTCGGGCCTGCGCTCCAGGAAGGCCACCTTGGCGCTCATCTGGGGCAGGATGCGCTCGTCCAGGGCGTCGAAGCGCACCTTCACGAGCACGGTGGCCTTGGTCTTGTCGGCCGTGGGCACGATCATGTGCACGCGCCCCGGGAAGCGTTCCTCGCCGTAGGCGTCCAGCATGATCTCCACGGGCTGCCCCGCGCGCACCTTGGAGAGGTTGGATTCCGACACGTCGGCCTCCACCTGGAGCGAGCCCAGGTCCGCGATGGTCACCACCGAGGCCTTGGAGGTGGAGGAGGCCCCGATGGGCGTGACGATGTCGCCCACGTCGGCGCTCTTGGTGAGCACCACGGCGTCGAAGGGGGCGCGGATCACGGTGTATTCCACGTTGGCGCGGGCCAGTTCCAGGGCGGCGCGGCGCGCCTCCAGCACGCGCCGTGAGTTCTCGTGGGCGGCCTGGGCCTTGCGCAGGCGGGCCTGGGCCTGGTCGTACTCGGAGCGGGCCACCACGCGGCCCTTCTCCAGACGGGCGAAGCGGCCGTGGTTCAGGGTGGCGTCGGCAAGCTCGGCCTGGTCCTGCTCCACGCGGAAGCGGGCGGCCTCCACGTCGGCCTGGGCCTGGCGCAGGGCGGCCTCCACGTCGTCGGACTCCAGGCGCGCCAGCACCTGCCCCTTCGTGACGCGGCTGCCCTCCTCCACGCCCAGCCAGACCAGGCGGCTGGTCACCTTGGAGGCCACGGAGGCCTTGCGGTCCGCCACCACGTAGCCCGTGGCGTTCACCAGGGTGAGGGCGCGCGTGGGGTAGTAGAGCCCCGCCTGGACGAGATCCGCCTCGTGGGTGGAGGGCCAGAAGAACCATGCGGCGGCCGCCAGGGCCAGTCCAAGGAGCGTCCACGCGGCGCGGCCGAAACGCCTGCGTCCGGCGGGGGCGCTCCCGGAGGGGCCCCGCGCGATGCGCAGTTTGTCGAGGTCCATGTTCATGGAGCCGTTCCATAGCCCAGGCTCGGCGAGGGGTCATCAGCAAATTCCGTCATGTCGCGCGGCGGCGTGGACAGTGCGGCGCGGTTTGGATAACAAGTAGGTACGAATGACCGAAAAGCCGGACAGAGCCTCCGCCCAGGCCGTACAGGGGGTCTTCGCCGCCGAGACGACGACCACCGTGGGCTTCGGGGCCACGAAACGCCGCGTGCAGCAGGTGGTCTATCTATACGCCGAGGAGAAAGAGCCTGGCGTGGTGACCTGCACGCCGCTCTCGCAGAACTACACCCCGGCCGGAGCGCCCCGGAACGTCACCCGCGAGGAACTGCTGGCCAAGTTCAAGCCCGAGCCCCACATCTATCTGCAGAAATACCTGCCCGCCATGGCCCGCGTGGAGCGGATGGTGGACGACGCCGACCGCTGCCGCGAGCAGGGCCAGCTCTTCACCTCGGAATTCGAGTACAAGAACGCCCTGCGCCTGGACGAGAACCACATCCGCGCCTCCTTCGGCCTGGGGCTCACCTACCTGGAACGCGGCGACACCCAGAACGCCCACGTCGTCTTCCGCAAGCTTTCCCGTCTGGAAGGGGCCTTCGATCCCGAATACAAACACCTGTTCAACGAGTTCGGCATCCAGCTGCGCAAGAACAGCATGCACGCCCAGGCCCTGGGCCACTACGCCAAGGCCCTGCGCCTGAGCCCGCGCGACGAGCACCTGCTTCTCAACATGGCCCGGGCGCTCCTGGAAAAGGGCCGACCGCGCCCCGCCCTGCGCCTCGTGGAGAGGGCGCTCGCGCTACGGGCCGACCACGCCGCGGCCCTGCGCTTCAAGGAATACCTCGACCGCAAACTCGGCGCTTCCCCCGCGCCCCCGGTGGAGATGGGCATGGAGCTGATCGCCGATTCGTCGCTGGAGGCCCAGGGCCCCGGCCCGTCCGGCAGCAAGGGAGGCGCGCCGTGAGCTTCCAGTTCCTGGGGCATTACCTTGTGGAGCAGGGCCACGCCACCCGCCGACAGGTGGAGGAGGCTTGCGCCCATCAGAGCGAGGCCAACCGCCGCCTGGGCGATTTCGCCGTGGAGGCGGGCATGCTCACCCACGCCCAGGTGGAGGACATCCTCGCGCGCCAGCGCGGCACGGGGCGCAGTTTCGGCAGCCTGGCCGTGTCGCTGGGCTACGTGGCCAGGTGCCACATGGACGAACTGCTCTTCCGCCAGAGCGTCAACCAGGTGCACCTGGGCGAGGCCCTGCTCGCCCTGGGGCACCTGGACCCCGCGCGCTTCTCGGAAATCCTGGAGGGCTACATGACCCGCGAGCGCCAGCGGGCGCAACGCCTGGAGGCCTTCTACGGCGCGACCTCCCGGGGCAGGGCGCTCCAGGCCCTGGCCCGCGCCCTGGAGCTGGCCTTCCTTCGCTTCGCGCGCTGCCCGCTGAAGGCCCATGGCGAAGCCGGACCGCGGGAGCTTGAAGACCTGCCCCACCGCCTGCCCTGCTCGGTGACCCTGCCTGGCGGCGCGGAGCTTCGCTTCACCCTGCACCTGGACGAACGCATGCGCGCAATGCTTGAGCAGGCCAGGCCGGACCACGAGGACGGGGCCGACCTGCTGGAAGCCGTGGCCAGCTACCTGCGGGAGAACTGGCGCGATGACCCCGCGGCCTCCCCGGCCGCCCCCCCGGCGCGCGGCGTGCTCCTGGCCTCGCCCGAGGCCCGCGTCGCCGCGACCCTGGACGCCCCGGCCGCGTAGCCCCCGCGCCCCGGCCAGCGGGCATTCCCGACCATTTCGAGGGGTTCCTTGACCGAAAGCCCCTATCCGGTTACCTTGGGCTCTTGCGAGAATTGTGATTTATCAGGGAGGAACGCGCCTCATGCCCATGATCGAGTTCAAGGATGTCCACAAATGGTACGGGGATTTCCACGTGCTCAAGGGTATCGAGGAGTCCGTCGAGCAGGGTGAGGTGCTGGTCATCTGCGGCCCGTCCGGGTCGGGAAAATCCACGCTGATCCGCTGCGTGAACCGCCTGGAGGAATACCAGCGCGGCACCATCCTTTTCGACGGCCAGGACATTCACGACAAATCCGTGGACGTGAACCTCCTGCGCGCCGAGATCGGCATCGTCTTCCAGCAGTTCAACCTCTACCCGCACCTCTCGGTGCTCAAGAACATCACGCTCGCCCCCCTGAAGGTCCGCAAGGCCGACAAGGCCGAGGCCGAGGCCATGGCCATGAGCCTCCTGGAGCGCGTGGGCATCCACGACCAGGCCCACAAATTCCCCGCCGAACTCTCCGGCGGCCAGCAGCAGCGCGTGGCCATCGCCCGCGCCCTGGCCATGAAGCCCAAGGTGATGCTCTTCGACGAGCCCACCTCCGCCCTCGACCCCGAGATGATCAACGAAGTGCTCAACGTCATGAAGGACCTGGCCCGCGAAGGCATGACCATGCTCTGCGTCACCCACGAGATGGGCTTCGCCCGCGAAGTGGCCGACCGTGTCATCTTCATGGACGGCGGCGAAATCATCGAGGCGGGCCCGCCCCAGGAGTTCTTCAAGAACCCCAGACACGAGCGCACTCGCGCCTTTTTGAAGGAAATCCTCTAGCCGCAACCCAAAACCGAGAGGAGGCATCGATGAAGCGTTTGGCAAAGGCCCTCGTGGCCCTCATGATCCTGACCCTGGCGGCGGCCCCGGCGTTCGCCGGCAAGCTCGAAGACATCAAGGCCAAGGGCGTGTTCACCGCCGGCGTCAAAGACTCCCAGCAGCCTTTCGGCTTCGTCGATGAAAAAACCAAGCAGATCGTCGGCTTCGAAATCGACATCATGCAGTACATCGCCGACAAGCTGGGCGTGAAGCTGGCCCTCAAGCCCGTCACCTCCTCCACCCGCATCGGCATGCTCACCCAGGGCGACGTGGACATCGTGGCCGCCACCATGACCCACAAGAAAGACCGCGAGGGCCAGGTCGACTTCTCCATCACCTACTTCATGACCGGCCAGCGCCTGCTCGTGAAGAAAGACGGACCCATCAAGAGCGTCAAGGACCTGGCCGGCAAGAAGGTCGGCTCCGTGAAGGGCTCCACCTCCGAACAGAACGTCAAGAAGGCCGAACCCACCACCACCGTCGTCTCCTTCGAAACCTACCCCGAAGCCTTCCTGGCCCTCAAGCAGGGCAAGGTCGAAGCCGTCACCACCGACGAAGCCATCCTCGTGGGCATCAAGTACGCCGACGACAAGCCCGAAGCCTGGGACATCGTGGGCGACTACATCTCCCCCGAACCCTACGGCCTGGGCGTGGTCGAGAACGACTCCAAGTACCGCGACTTCATCAACCTGACCCTCATGGAAATGTGGGAGTCCGGCGCCTACAAGAAGATCTACGACAAGTGGTTCGGCAAGGACACCAAGAACTACATCCCCCTCACCTGGACCATGGAACTCTGGCCCTAGTGTCGAGCTTTTGAAAAACATGAACATGTTTTTCAAAAGGATAATCAATGGTTTTGGCTGCTTGTCTTGACAATCCGCACGGACGGACCTTGAGGACCAAACACTAGCAGCCCCGACCGACCGGCAATCTCCGACGGGCGCCCCGCGCGCCCGTCGGCCCCCCGGGCCCCGCCCGGCGCACCTGGAGCAGCACGTTGGCATATCAATTCGACTTCGGCCTGGTGGTCTCCGGCGAATACGGAGACTGGATCCTCCAGGGCTTGGCCATCACCCTCAAGATCTCCGCGATCTCCATCGTCCTGGCCCTGGTCATGGGCACGCTCCTGTGCATCCTCCGGATCACCAAGGTCAAACCCCTCGTCTGGATCGCCTGGACCTACACGGAATTCTTCCGCAACACGCCGCTCCTGGTTCAGATATTCTTCTGGTATTTCGGCTCCTACTCCGTGCTGCCCGACGGCGTGAACCGCTGGCTCAACGCACAGGACTTCGAATTCAGCTGCGGCGTCATCGCCCTGAGCTTCTACACAGCCGCCTTCATCGCCGAAGACCTGCGCTCCGGCATCTTCGCCATCCCCAAAACGCAGCTTGAAGCCTCCCGCGCCTGCGGACTCTCCTTCATGCAGGCCATGGGCTACGTCATCCTGCCCCAGGCCTTCCGCATCATCGTGCCGCCCCTCGTCTCGCAGTTCCTGAACCTCATCAAGAACTCCTCACTGGTGATGACCATCGGCGTCATGGACCTCACCTACATGGCCCGGCAGATCGAATCGCACACCTTCCACGGCTTCGAAGCCTTCACGGTGTCCACACTCATCTACCTGTCCATCTCGCTCATCGTCTCCTTCTCCATCCAGCAGTACAACCTGCGCGTGCTGCGCACGGCCACGAGGTAGCACGCATGCACTGGGACATCGTCTGGAACAACCTGGACTACTTCCTCTGGGGCGCCTACCCCAACGGACCCCTCGGCGGCCTGGCCATGTCCATCCTCATGGCCCTGGCAGGCATCTTCGGCGCCTTCTGGCTGGGCCTCGTGGTGGGCGTCTGCCGCCTCTCCTCGCGTAAATGGCTCAACATGCCGTCGCTGGTCTACATCGAAGTGATCCGCGGCACGCCGCTGCTCATGGTCATCTTCTGGTTCTTCTTCCTGGCCCCCGCCGTGTTCGGCTTCAACCTGCCCGACTGGCAGTCCGCCATCATCGCACTCATCGTGTTCACCAGCGCCTACATCGCCGAAATCGTGCGCGCGGGCGTGCTCTCCCTGCCCAAAGGACAAATGGAAGCGGCACGCGGCACCGGCCTCTCGCACACCCAGGCCATGATCCACGTCATACTGCCCCAGGCGCTGCAAAACATGATCCCCTCCTTCGTGAACCAGTTCGTCTCGCTCACCAAGGACACCTCCCTGGCCTACATCATCGGCGTCAACGAACTCACCAAGACCGCCACTCAGGTGAACAACCGCACCATGAAGGCCCCCTTCGAAATCTTCATCACCATCGCCGTCCTTTACTTCGTGGTCTGCTTCGTGCTCACCGAATTCTCCCGCAGGCTGGAAGCACGCACCAACCGCTACCAGGCCCGCAACCGCTAAGCCGCGACAGGATACGGCGACCGTCAGTACGGCAGACTGACGGAGAAGCGGCCTCCGGCGGGCAGATGGCTGCACCCTTTGGAATCCCTCTCCGCTTCGCGACGGCGTGCGACCTGGCAGTGATGAGCGGCCGGGCAGGCGGAGAAATAGCCTCCGGCGGCCAAAGGGCTGCGCCCTTTGGAATCCCTCTCCGCTTCGCGGGCTTCACCGGTAAGGATCGTGTTGCCTTTGCCTGGCCTCTGCGCAGGGAGAGGCTGGCAAGACCCTTGCGGCTGCGCCGCCTGTCGCGCGGGAATTCGCGCAAAGCCGCGAATCCCCGCGCGGGGAGCCGTGGCGCTGCGCGCCAGATTTTCGAGCAAGATTCAATTCTCGGATTTTATGAAACAATTCCTCGTTCATCGTCGCTTGCGACGATGGCGGTCCGCCGGGATAAGCGCTGCTTTGAGCGCGTTCCCGGCGGGTGTCCGCTGCTGTCCGGGCATCTGGGGAGTGGCCGCCCCCATAAACAACGGCTTACCCGGTGAAGCCCGCGAAGCCATTGCGGGGTCTGGGGGGATCATCCCCCCAGCGGGTCCAGGGCGGAGCCCTGGCCGCCGGAGGCGTCTCCCGTCGTCGCTAGCGCGAACGCATCAGCCAATCGGGAAAAACGATGGGGCGCTCCAACAGGAGCAGTTCGAGGCTTTTGGGATTGGAAGTCCAGGCGGCCAGGGGCCACGCTGGGAGTTGGAGGGGTGCGGCGGCTCTGGCGTCCAGGTCCAGGTCGATGCGCATGCGGGCGTCGGGCGCGCTCCAGAGTTGCGCGCCGGAGCCTGCCAGTTCGAAGCGCACGAAGATTTCGCCGGTTGCTCCGTTCAGGTCGGTTTCCCAGTAGCGCGGGGCTTTGAGGCCTTCCCAGCGGCCGGAGCCCGAGCCCTGGAAGCGTCCCATTTCCCGCCAGGAGAGGCCGTCCAATGAAACGAGGGCACGGACCATGTTGGTCCCGTCGGGCCGCGCTTCCACGCGCGGATAGGCCCGCACGCGCAGGCGACCGGCGGGCATCCCCGTAACGATGCCCAGGGTGGCCGAACAGGGGCGCGGTCCGTCGCAGACCAGACATTCTTCGCGGGCAGCCGGGCGCGCGTCGTAGAGGGCCATGCCGCGAGGCAGGTTTCCGGGAGTGAAGAGGGGCTCCAGGGTCAGGCGCGCTCGTCCGCCCAGGTTCAGGCTCAGGGTCCCGGTCTGCGGGCTGACCACATCCACGGAGAGGCGCGCGTTTCCGGCCTGGAGCACGGGGCGGTCCAGGAGTCCGCGCAGACGCAGGGCCGGAACGGCGCGTGGGCTGCGCGGCCAGGCGTCCAGCGGGGTCTCGCCGCCTGCGGGCAGGGGCGCGAAGGGGTCGGCCAGGGAGGCGTCGTAGAGGGCCGCGGCGGGTCTTCCGTCGGGGTACGCCAGCAGGCGCACGGGGTCGATGCCCGGGTGTTCGGCCAGGAAGCGCTGGTGCAGGGAGGCGGGTGACGTCCCTGCCAAGGGGGCCGCATCGTCCAGGGCGAAGGCGTGCAGGGCGCGGGAGAGGGCCAGCCGTTCGCCGGGTGTCCAGGGCGCGAGGGGCAGCTGGTCCAGGAGCGCCTGGGGCAGGGCCTGGGGCGGCGGGGGCAGGCCGTCCAGGGCGGCTTCCAGGCGCAGGGCGGAGATTTCGAGCGGCATCTCGCGCGTGGAAGGATCGATCTCCAGGATCAGGTCGAAGGCGGACGCGCCGCGCACTGCGTCGTCCAGGGGCCAGGAGATGGTCTTGCGCAGCTTCCTGTCCGGGCCGGGCGTTTGGCCGCGCAGTTCGCGGGCCTCCACGCGGGCCACGGGTCGCGGCTCCCCGTCGCCGGGGCGGACCCACACGGAGACGGCCCCGTCGGAATCCGCGAGGTTGGTGGCGTAGAGGACCAGCTCCAGGGTGAGGGACGCGCGGGCGGGTCGCGACTCCGGGGGGGCCTGGAACCGGTAGACGGCCCGGGCAGGCAGGGCCGGTTCGTAGGACGTGAGCACCCTTTGCTCCAAGGACGGGGCGGCGTTGCGGGCCTCGAAGGCGTCCTCGTAGAAGCGCTGTGTGGAGAAGTCGTCCTCATAGCGGCAGAGGCCCGTGGCGTCTGGGATCAGGGGGCGCACCGGGGTGCGGGCGATGCCCAGGCGCAGTACGTCGGTCCAGGCGATGCGCGCGCGGTGCACGGCCCCGGGCAGCGCGGCCGCGCCGAGGGAGTCCGGCGCAAGGAGCAGGGCGCGCAGGTAGCCCTTGCCCGCGAGGGCTCGGGCCTCGTCCAGGAGCCCGGGCACGTACCAGTTCGAGACCAGCTTGAGCTGACGCGGGTGGGCGAAGAGCAGGAGGTCGGCGTCGTCGCGGTTCTCGGCGCACCAGGCGGCCAGGTCCTTGTAGTGGGAGCTTTCGCGGCCGTAGTAGGCGTCCAGGCTCTGGAGGTTGGGGATGGAGACCAGCGCGCAGGCCAGGGCGGCCAGGGAGATTTCCGCCAGGGGGAAGCGGGCGCCGCGCAACAGGCGGTCCATGAGCGTGCGGGCGGTCCAGCCCAGGGCGTGCCCGGCCAGGAGCACGCAGGCCAGCATGGTGGGGAACACGTAGCGCGAGGAGAGCTCCATGCGCACTCCGACAAGCACGATGGAAAGCCACGGCAACCCGGCCCAGAGCAGGAGCAGGCAGGCCAGGGGGCGCGAGCGCCTTTCGCGAAGGGCCAGAACCGCTCCGGCAAGGCCCAGGGCGGCCAGGAGGGCCCAGGCGGGGAAATCGCCGACGTAGGCGAAGGCGGCGAACTCCCGGAGGGTGCGCAGCACGAAGCCCCAGTCCAGGGGCGGCACGAAGCCCGGGTCTCGCAGGAGGGTGAGCACGCGCGCCTGGGCGTGCAGCCAGGGCAGGTAGGCCAGTGCGGCCGGGACCAGGGCCAGGGCCAGGAGGAGGCCTGCCCGGAAGGCCTCCCGCCGGGCGTCGCGGCCCCGTGCGGCGCGCAGGGCCAGCACGCCCCCCGCGAAGAGGAACTGCGCCGCCAGAAGCGTGGAGGCCATGTAGGAGGTGTAGAGCATGGCCAGGGCCAGGGCCGCGAAGCCGAGCGCGGTCCCCAGGCGGGGGCGCTCCAGGTGGCGGAGCAGACAGGCCATGGAGAGCGCGTTCTCCAGCATGAAGAGGGCGTAGGGCCGAAGCTCCCGGCTGAAGTGCACGTGGTACACCGACAGGGCCAGGAGCAGCGCGGCGGCGAAGGCGCTGGTCCTGCCCAGGGGGCGGCGCAGGAGCGCGAAGCAGGCCGGGACGGTGGCGATGCCCGCCAGGGACACGGGCAGCCGGACGAGCCAGTCGGCGTGCCCGGCCAGGAGGGTCGCGCGGGTGATCAGGTGGGCCAGGGGCGGGAAGAGTTCGACGCCGTAGTCCGAGGCGGACTGGAAGGCGAGGGTGCGCAGGCTCCGGGCCAGGGGTTCCAGGGCCACGCCCAGGGTGATGAACTCGTCCCACCAGAGGGAAGGCTGTCCCAGGTGGCTCAGGCGCAGGCAGGCGGCCAGCAGGGTGAGGAGGGCGATGAGGATCCGGTCGCCGGAATGTTGCTGAGGATGTGTCACGGGGGCAGGCCGCCTGGAATTCGCGGGCGCGCGGGGCGTCCGGGTTGGCCCTGACTAGCGCCGGGCATGAAAAAAGGCAACATGGCGAGGGATGGCGCGTCGGCGCGCCTCGTTGCGCTTCCGGGGGGATCGTGGTAGATGGCCGGATCGGAATGGCGAGCGCCATACGCGGCGCGCAGCCCTGCAACCCGGCAGCCGCACCCTCCACGCCCATGCCCATGACGCCCAGCAGCAACCGCAGCCCCTCCGCCGACGACCGCTCCCTGGTGGTGGTTGTGCCCCTCTACAACGAGGAATCCAATGTGGAGGCCTTCTTCGACCGCCTTGCCCGGGGCGTGGGGCCGGACGTCAAGGGCGTGGTGGTGGTGGACGACGGCTCCACCGACCAGACCGTGACCCTCGTGGAGCGCTATCTGCACGATTATCCCGCGCCGGTGAAGCTCGTGCGCCTTTCGCGCAATTTCGGCCATCAGCCAGCCGTGGTGGCGGGATGCCACTGCGCGGCGGCCTGGGCGCGCGAGCTGGGGGCAGCGTGGGTGGGCGTCATCGACGGCGATCTGCAGGACCGTCCAGAGGACTTCTCCCTGCTCCTGGACCACGGCGCAGGGCAGGACGTGGTCTACGCCGTGCGCGCCGAGCGCTACGACGGGCTGGTGATGCGCTGGTGCGCCCCGGTGTTCTACCGGCTGCTCTCCATGTCCGCGAGCTTCCACATTCCACGCAACGCCGGCACCTTTTCCATCATCCGCACGGAGGTGGCGGGCCTTCTCGTCGAGAGCGCCGACGCCAACCCCTACTTCCCGGGCCTGAGGGCTGCGGTGGGCTTCCGGCAGAAGTCCATCGAACTGGACCGCCAGGCCCGCGCCAGCGGCTCGTCCAAGGTGGCGCTCAAGGGGCTGGTGGCCCTTTCGTTCCGGGCCTTCATCCTGCATTCGGACCTGCCCATGCGACTGATCCTGGCGGCCATGGGCGTGCTCTTCGTGGTGCTGGTGTTCCTGGGGGCTGGCATGCTGGTGCTGCGCTTCTCGGGCACCCCGGTGCCTATGGGCATCACCACGGTGGTCATGCTCAACATCTTCTCCATGGGGCTTTCGGCCGCGTTCTTTTTCATCCTGGCGGCCATGGTCAGCCGCGTGAAGACCAACACCTCACGCCAGCAGCCCTGGGTGATCATGGAAACCCGGGAATCCCTGGGCCGCACCCCGCGGGACCCCGCCGCATGAGCGCCCCGTCCATCCCCGCCGGGGGGGGCTCCCTCCAGACCCGGCTGCCCAGGCTCTGGCTGGCCGCCCAGCATCTTTTCGCGGGATTCTTCGACAGGGGACGCCACATCCTCAAGCATTATGCCGGCCAGCGGCGCGTGCTGGAGATCGGCTGCTCGGTGGGCATCGACAGTGTTCACTTCGCACGCAGGCCATGCCTGTATCTGGGCGTGGACGTGGACCTGCCCGCCGTGGAGAGCGCCCGCAAACGCTACGCGAATCGGCCCCACATGCGCTTCGAGGCGGCCGACCCCCGCTCTCTGGACCCCTCCGCGCACCGCTTCGATTTCATCCTGCTGTGCGGCACGCTCCACCACATCCCCGACGACGCGGCCCGCCAGGTGCTGGCCCACGCGGCCCGGCTCCTGGACCGCGACGGACGCCTGGTAGTCGTCGACTACGACAACAGGCCCCATCCCGGCTGGCTGGAACGCCTGATCCTGCGCATGGAGGAGGGCGAACACGTGCGGCCGGGGACCGAACTCCTGGCGATGCTCCGGTCCACCCCGGGCCTGCGGGTGTTGTCCGAGGAATCCTTCGACAACGCGGCCTTCCTGACCCCCTGGCCGGTGATGGCGCGCAAGAAACTCGTGCTGCTCGGGCGCGACGACGACGGGGCCGCCAGCTAGGCGGCCCGGGAAAAAACCATGGCCAAAGTCCTGCTCATCGTCCCGCCGTTGGCCGCCAGCGAGCTGTTCACCAAGGGGGCGGAGTCCACCGCCAGCAAGCTGCCCTCCCTTGGCGTGGCCTACATCGCTTCCTATCTGCGGGCCCATGGCCACGAGCCTGCCGTTTATGACGGCATAGCCCAGCCCAGACCCCTGGAAGAGGTGGCGCGCTCCATGCACGGCTACGACGTGGTGGGGCTCACGGCCCTGTCGTCCTACGCCACGCGCTGCATTGAGCTGATGCAGGCCGCGCGGCGCGAAGGGGTGCGCGCGCCCATCGTGGCGGGCGGACCGCACGTGACGGCCATGCCGGGCCACCTGCTGGGCTTCGGGGCGGATTTCGAGGTCACTGGCGAGGGCGAGATCACCATGCTGGAGCTGGTGGAACACCTGGCACGGAGCGGCAAGGACCCTTCGGGCATCAAGGGGCTGGCCTATCTGGACGACGGCAAGGTGCGCCACACCGGCCGCCGCCCCCTGGTGGACCCCCTGGACCTGCTCCCCCTGCCCGCGCGCGATCTGCTGCCCATGCACCTCTATTCCACCAGCCCGGCGCGTTCGCGCAACTATCCCTCCCACTCCATGTTTACCTCGCGCGGCTGCCCGGGCATCTGCAGTTTCTGCGACCACCGCACCTTCGGCTCCCGGGTGCGCCACTTCAGCCTGGAGCGCATCGTGGAGGAGTTCTTCCTCCTGCGCGACCGCTACGGCGCGCGCGACGTCTCCGTCTGGGACGACAACTTCACCTCCGACAAGGAGCTGCTCTTCAACGTTTGCGAGAGCCTCAACCGGGGCGGGTTCGGGCTCACCTGGAACGTGGAGTCGCGCATCAACCTGGTGGACCGCGAGATCCTGCGCACCCTCAAGGGGGCGGGCTGCTCCTTCATCGCCTACGGCATCGAGAGCGGCAGCCAGCGCATGCTCGACCACATGAAAAAGGGCATCACCAAGGAGGAGATCCGCGAGAAGGTGCGCATCACCCAGGAAGTGGGCATCCCCATCCGGGGCTACTTCATGGTCGGGCTCCCCGGCGAGACCGAAGAGGACATCCGCCAGACCATCGCCTTCGCCCAGGAGCTGGACATCGACATCGCCACCTTCACCATGTTCCTGCCCCTGCCCGGCACACTGGACTACAAGCGCGCCCTGCGCACCGGCTCCTTCCAGGATCCGGAGTACTTCCTGCACGGCATCATCCCGGAGTTCAACTTCCTGGACAAGCCCGTCTACGTGCCCGGGGGCATCAGCCCCGAGCGGCTCCTGGAGCTGCACCAGGCGGCCTACAAGGGCTTTTACATGCGTCCGCGCATGGTGCTCAAACACCTGCTGTCCATCCGCTCGCCGGGCGAATTCCTCTCCCTGGCCAAGTCGGGCATCGGGCTCTTCAAGAGCCTCTTCTGCCGCTGACGGGCATGATCCGCCTCGGAAAACGTCCTCCGCCGGACGCCCAGCGCGTCCCCGGGCTCGACCTCGGCGTGCCCGGGCACATCCTCCTGTGCCTGGCGGTGTTCGCCGCCGTGAACCTCTGGGCCATTCGATCCATGCACGGCGTGGCCGACGCCGAGGGCTACCTGCTCAACACCTCCAAGCTCGTGCCCGTGAACACTTACGAGGACGACGCCCAGGTGACCATGGGACACGCCATGGGCCTCTACGGCGAGGTGAAGGACACCTTCTCCATAGGCACCAACTTCGGAGGGCCGCTGCTCCACGGCGGCCGGGCCGTGGTCTGGGCGGGGGCGAAGCTCGGGCTGGTGAAGCTCTGCGACGACCCCCTCTTCTACGTGGCCTACCCCGAGGAGCTGCGCGCCCTCTGGCAGCTCTTCGCCCTCTACAAGCTCGTCGTGTTGCTGCTCCTGCCGCTCTCGGTCTACTGGATCGCCAGGAATTTCGACCGGGAGGCCACCGGGACCATCGCCGTCTGGCTCCTGGCTGCCATGCCCTTCCTCCCGGCCTACGAGCTGCGCCTCAAGCCCGAGGGCGTGGTGCTGGCCATGACCCTCCTGGCCCTGCTCAACCTGCTCGAACACATGCGCTCCGGCCGGGCGCGCCACCTCTTCACCGCCTGCGCCTTCCTGGGCCTGGCCTTCTCCATGAAGTTCACCCTGGCCCCGGCCGGGCTCCTGGCCGTGGCGGCCTTCTTCGTTTCCCGGCGGCGCAGGGGCCTGCCCTGGCTCTCGCGCGAGGCCCTGATCCTGGCGGCCAAAGCCTGCTGCGTGGTGCTTGCCACCTTCCTGGCCGCCAACCCGCTCTTCCTGCACGCGCCCAGGATCTTCACGAGCTTCGTCGCCCGCTATTCTTCCGTGCTCCATGCCTATTCGGGTGCCCTGCCCCTCCCCCAGTCCTTCGCCGAGGTGACGTGGTACCGCCTCACCCACTTTGAGCCCTACCTGGGGCAGGCCCTGAACCTCCTGGTCCTCCCGGCCCTGGCCTTCGCCCTCTGGCGCTTGGTCTCGGAGCGCTTCCGGCTCTCCGCCCAGGCCGTGGTCCTGCTGCTCTTCGTCGGCAACGGCCTTTTCCTGTGGTGGCTGGCCCGGGCGCAGCTCATGCTGGTGCTCAGCTACTATTACTATTCCCAGGCCGTGCTGGCACTCGTGCTCGTGGCCTTCCTTCTGGGATGGCTGTGGGACGCGGCGCGCGGCCCGCTTCCGCGCGCCGCCTGCCTTGTCGGCGTGGCGGCCGTGCTCCTGGCCACCTTCTCGGACACCCTGGCCGTGCTGCGTTTCCTGGGCGGACCATCCACCCGCCAGAGCGTCCACGCCTGGGTCCGCGACAACATCCCGGCCGGGGCCTCCCTGGGCGTGCCCATGGCGCGCCAGGAACACCTGGGCTTCACCGACCGTTTCATGGCCGATCCCTTCCGCCACCGCCTGGTCCCCACGGGCGACCAGGGCGAGCACCTGGATGCCCTGCGTCCGGACTTCGCCCTGGGCGTGGTCCTGGACCCCGTGCGCCGCACCCCTGAACCGTCGGGCTACGAGCCCCTGCTGCGCGTGGACACCGGCAGCCGTCTCCCCAGGGAAACCTACGGATTCTACCAGGACGACATCTATTCGGTGTACCGCCGCAAGGACGGCGCCGCCGCCGGGGATATTCCCGGCCCGGGCGCGGCCGAGGCGGCGCTGGGGACCTTCACGCGCGCCGACGCCGAGCCGGAGTTCACCATCCTGAGCTATCGGGGGCTTTCCATGTTCCCGCTTGGGCTGGAGCTTCTGGGCAAGACCCCGGACACCGTGCTGCCTCTGCCGGGACGTCTCTTCACCTCGGCCCTGCGCGACCCGGCCGCGCCCCCGGCCTACGTGCACCAGGTTCCGCCCGAGCTGCTCACCCTCTGGGGCGTGAAGTACGTACTGGCCCTCCAGGACGACGCCTTCCGCTCCGAGGTGCTCCAGTCGGGCGTCTACCGCCTGGAGCCCGCCCAGGGGCCGGGCCTGGAGGCCCTGCCGCAAGGCGTGGCCCTCTACCGCAACCAGGGCTACCAGGGCCGGGTGTTCTTTCTGCCCGCGCCGCCGCCCGGTTCGACGCAGGCCCGCGAGCGCTCCTGGGGAGGGCTGCTGGGCCGGGGCAGGCTCAAGCCCTTCGGCGCGCTCTACGATCCCGCCGCACAGGGCGCTGTTCCGGCTGGCCTCCTGCGCGTGCGCCTGGTCCTGGACTGCGACGGCCCCATGGACGTGCTCCTCAAGGGCGGGGAGCGCCCGGTCTCCCTGCTGGCCGGTCCCGGACGCCAGACCCTGGACCTGCCCTACCGGACCGTCCCCGGGCGCGAGGCCGGCTACGAGATCAACCCCGCCGCTCCCGGAGCGACATGTTCGGTGCTCGCCGTCTCGGCCGAGCCCCTGGAGATCGTGCCCCAGCCACAGGCCCAGCCCGCCGCCCTGGGCATGCGCCTGGCCTTCGCCCGCGTGGAGACGCCGGGCCCCGGAGAGGCCGTGTTCGCCCTTCCATGGCACGGACACTGGATCGCCGACGTGGACGGCCGACCCGCCCGGGTCCTGCGCGGGCCGGGCAACACCGTGGCCGTGCCCCTCCAGACGGGCCGCCACGAGGTGACCCTGAGGATCAAACCGTGACGAACGGCCGCCCTGACAGGCCCGGCGTCGCGCCCCACCGACCCGTAACCGCGCGGCCAGCGCGCCGCGCGCCGAGAGGCCTCCCATGAAGGTGGAATTCTACCGGCACAACCTCGACGAGCAGGACATCGCCAACGTCGTCAAAGTGCTCCATTCGGTCTTTTTGACCACAGGCCCCGTCACGGCCGAATTCGAGCGCCGCTTCGCCGAATACACCGGCGTGCCCAACGTGTTGGCCGTGAACTCCTGCACGGCGGCCATGCAGATGACCCTCATGGCCCTGGGCGTCGGCCCCGGAGACGAGGTGATCGTCCCGGCCATGACCTTCATCGCCTCGGCCACCTGCGTGGTCCACGCCGGGGCCACCCCCGTGCTCGTGGACGTGGACCCCGAGACCGGCTGCATGGATCCCGAGGCCGCCCGGCGCGCCGTCACCCCGCGCACCAAGGCCATCCTGCCCGTGCACCTCTACGGCGTCATGGCGGACATGAAGGCCCTGCGCGTCCTGGCCGACGAGCACAAGCTCTTCCTTGTCGAGGATTGCGCCCATTGCGTGGAGGGCGAGCGCGACGGTGTCCGCCCGGGGCACCTCTCCGACGCGGCCTGCTACAGCTTCTATGCCACCAAGAACCTGGCCTGCGGCGAGGGCGGGGCGCTCATCACCCGGCATGAGGAGGTGGCCCGCAAGGCCAAGCTCCTCTCGCTGCACGGCATGAGCAAGAACGCGGCCGGGCGCTATCATGGCCTCTACCAGCACTGGGACATGCTCACCCTGGGCTGGAAGTGCAACCTCGACGACATCCACTCGGCCCTGCTGGTGGACCAGCTCGGCCGCCTGGACGCGCTCTGGGCCAGGCGCAACACCCTCTGGAAACGCTACGAGCAGGGGTTCGAGGGCACGAACGTGGCACGGCCCAAAGTTGTGGGCAAGAGCGGCCACCACCTCTACACCGTCTGGGCGGACCCCGCCCGGCGCGACGCCCTGCTCCCGGCGCTCCAGCAGGCCGGCGTGGGCGTGGCCGTGAACTTCCGGGCCATCCACCTGCTGGAATGGTTCCGGGAGACCTTCGGCTTCAAGCCCGGCGACTTCCCCAACGCCGAGGCCATCGGTGACCGCACCATCAGCCTGCCTTTCTACCCGAAGATGACCGACGCCGAATGCGATTACGTCATCGAGACCGTGCGGGGGGTCTTCAAGGGCTGACCCGCTCGCACCTGCGCGTTCCGCCGAGAAGAGGCGCGCGGCCCACGTGCCGCGCGCCTCTTTTGGTGACAAGCCCCATGGACGGGATTCGCCGACGCCGGTTGCGTGCGGCAAAGACGTCCAGTTCCCGGTTGCGCTCCGCGCTTGGCCGCCGCCGGAGCCTCGTGGGCGAAAGTCCCGGCAGGCGTGGCTCCGATGTCGCGCCGTCCGCGTGCGGCCCCCTTCCGCCCGAACTCCGGGAATCTCAGGTCTCGGAGGCCGGAACTGGGAACGCCTGTCGCCAACCGCATTCGCTTTTCGAGGGAGGTCTGTTCGATACCTAGTGGGCTAGACAATTCATTCCGTATTGCGCTGAATTTGCGAGGTGTGATAGGCTGAAGCCGTGGTTTCAAACCGGCAGTACGCGGACACCCGCGTGACCGCACTGCCAAACAAAGGGGACTTCTGCATGATGAAACGGATAGCGACGTTGTGCTGCGCCGCCCTGCTGCTGATGGCCTCCGCGGCTTTCGCCGGGCAGGACGACGCCAAGTGGATCGCCAAGTGCATCCAGGACAACAAGGACGCCAACGTGCCGGTGGAAGTGGTCACCAAATACTGCACCTGCATGAACAACCTGATGGACGACAACGAAACCCAGTCCATCACGCAGTGGGAGAAGACGCACCCGGCCGAGCGGGCCAAGTGCGACAAGGAATCCGGCTGGAAGTAGCCTGAGCCCTGCGCGAAGCGCGCAGGGGGGATGGCTCCGGGCCGCCGTTCCGCCACAGGGCGGGCGGCGGCCCTTTTGCGTTGCTCCGCTCCAGAGTCAGCCGCGCGCGGCCCACTCCCGGCAGGCCTCCACCACGCGCTCCACGTGGGCCTCGGGGATGCCCGGGTAGCAGGGCAGGCTCGTCACGCGCGCGGCTGCCGCCTCGGCCGTGGGGCATCCGGCGTCCGCGCTCCTGGCGTCCGGGCCGTGCGCCACGGCGACCGTTCCCGGAGCGGCGGGGGCTTGCGACTCCGGGGCTTGGGCGACGCGGCCCTGTGCCGCAAGATACGGGTGCCGGTTCAGGGCCTGGGAGTAGTGCACGCCCGTGTCCACTCCGCGCTCGGAGAGGAAGCGCCTGAACTCCGCGCGTTCGTCCGGGCGCACCACATAGAGGTGCGGCACGCGTCCGGGCTGGCCGGGCACGGGGTCCAGGGCGGAGAGGGCCTGGTCGTAGCGGGCGGCCACGGCCACGCGCCGGGCGTTGTGCTCGTCCAGGCAGGCCAGGCGTTCGGTAAGCAGCGCGGCCTGCATCTCGTCCAGGCGGGAGTTCATGCCCGGCAGCACGCACACGCCCGAGGCGTCCTGGCCGTAGAAGCGCATGGAGACCAGGCGCTGGGCCACGCCCGGGTCGGCCGTGACCACGGCCCCGCCGTCGCCGTAGGTCCCCAGGTTCTTGGTGGGGTAGAAGCTGAAGGAGGCCGCGTGGCCCCACGTGCCGCAGTGGCGGCCGAAGGCCTCGGAGCCGGTGGACTGGGCGCAGTCTTCGATCACCACCAGGCCAAGGCGGTCGGCCTCGGCGCGGATGGCGGGCATGTCGCAGAGGTTTCCGTAGAGGTGCACGGGGACGACGGCCTTGGCCCCCAGCGCCGCCGCACGGGCCACGGCCGAGGCGGGCAGGAGGAGCGTCTGGGGGTCCACGTCCATGAAGAGGGGCACGCACCCGGCGCGCAGCACGGCCACGGCCGTGGGCGGCGCGGTGAGCGCGGGCACGGCCACCAGGCTGCCGGGCTCCACGCCCAGCGCCCAGAGGGCCAAAGTGATGGAGTCCGTGCCGTTGGCCACGCCCACGGCGTGGGGTGCGCCCACGTAGCGGGCGAAGGCGCGCTCGAAGCGCTCCACCTCCGGCCCCAGGATGATCCGGCGGGAGGCCAGCGCCCGGTGGGCGGCCTCGCGCAGGCCGTGGCGCGCCGGGGCCGAGACGCGCTCCAGGCTGAAGAAGTCCACGCGTCCGTCGCGGTCGCCCGGGGCCAGGTCCTGCCCCACGGTCTTGTCCACGATGAAGAGCGGGCGGCGTCTGGTCTGCTCCAGGTTGATCCACAGGTACCCGCCCAGCACGCCGAAGCCCAGGAGCACCGTGGCCAGGATCACCGTCTGCATGAGCATCAGTGCCGACCAGCCCGGCACGGTGATCCAGCCGAAAAGGTTGGCCAGGAGCACGTAGAAGGCCATGAGCACGCCCGCCGCCCCCACCACCAGCCCCAAGCCCGCGAAAAGCTTCATGGGAAGCGAGCTGAAGGCCACCAGGGAGTGGAAGGCGTAGGCCAGCTTGCGCCCCATGGACCACATGCTGCGTCCGTGCTTGCGCGCGGCGCGTTCGTAGGGGATGACGCTGCGCTCGAATCCGGCCCAGAGGATCAGGCCCACGAGGCTGGTCTTCTTTTCGGAGGACTCCAGGATCACGCGGACCACGCGGCGGTCGATGAGGCAGAAGTCGAAGCCGCCGGGTGGCATGTCGGGCATGGCGAAGCGCCGGAAGGACCACCAGAACGCCCGGGAAAAGAGGCGCGAGGCCAGGGGGTCGTCGCGGTCCTTGCGGGAGCAGAGCACCACGGGAATGCCCGCGCGCCAGCGCCGGACCATCTCCGGGATCAGCTCCGGGGGGTCCTGGAGGTCGGCGGAGAGGATCACCACGGCGTCGTGGGTGGCCACCTGGGCCATGCCCGCGGCGATGGCCGTGAAGGAGCCGTGGTTGCGCGAGAGCAGGATCACGCGCACGCGGGGGTCGCGCGCGGCAAGGCTTTCCAGCACGGCCTGGCTGCCGTCGGGTGAGCGGTCGTTGACGAACTGGAGGGTCAGCTCCACGTCCAGGCCGCGCGTGGCCGCGTCGATGCGCTCGTAGAGTTCGGGGAGGCTGGCCTCGTTGCCGTAGACCGGCACCACCACGGCCAGGCGTTTCAGGATGGTTCGCATGCGGGGCAGTCCATGTCCGGGGAGGGGGCCTGGCCCTGCCAGCCGCCGGGGCATTTTAGGAGTTCGCCGTCGCGCGCCAGCGGGCGTCCGCAGACGCAGGCCAGCCCGCGCTGCCTGGCGGGATTGCCGGTGACCAGGGCGAAGGGTGGCACGTCGCGCGTGACCACGGCGCCCGCGCCCACCAGGGCGTACTGGCCGATCTCGATCCCGGGCAGGATCACGGCCCCGGCGCCCAGGGAGGCCCCGCGCCCGATGATGGTGTGCAGCGGCGTCTTGTAGCGTTTGCTGCGCGGGTTCTTGTCGTTGGTGAAGCACACGCCGGGGCCGATGAACACGTCGTCGCCCACGCGCAGGCCGTCCCAGAGGGCCACGTGGCACTTCACCGTGACGCGCTCGCCCAGCACCACGTCGTTTTCCACGAACACGAAGTCGCAGATGTTGGCGTCCCGGCCGATCTCCGCGCCGGGGAGCACGTGGGCGAAGGCCCACACGCGCGAGCCTTGGCCCACGCGAGCGCTTTCGCAGAGGCCCTTGGGGTGCACGAAGAAGCCGGGCGCGTCCATCACCAGTACCGCGCCTTGTGCTGGCGGTAGTAGTCCAGGGTGCGGCGCACGCCTTCCTCCAGATCCACGCGCGGCTGCCAGCCCGTGAGGGTGCGGATCTTGGTGATGTCGGAATAGAAGTCGCCGGGTTCCTGGGCCTTGCGTTCGGCCGAGAAGGGGGTGTAGCGCCAGCTCGCCCCCGGCTCCACCCGGGCGATGGTCTCGGCCAGTTCGCGGAAGTGCGAGGGCCGGTCGTGCCCGATGTTGTAGACCCCGCCCGCGGCCTCGGGATGCACGGCCAGGGCCAGCAGGGCGTCCACGCAGTCGTCCACGTAGAGGAAATCGCGCTTGATGAGCCCGTCGCCGAACACGGAGATGGGCTCCTTCTCCAGGGCCAGGCGCATGAACCAGTTGGCCACGCAGAACCGGTTGTGGCGCATCTGGGCGCGCGGGCCGTAGATGTTGGTGAGCCGCGTGAGCACGCAGGGGATGGAGTGGGCGCTCAGGTAGGACTGGATGATGTGCTCGGCCGCCAGGAGCGAGATCTCGTAGATGCCCTTGGGCCGGGGCACCACGTCCTCGCCCGCCGGGAGCGTGAGCACCGGGCCGTACTGGCCGCGCGAGCCCAGCTTCACCACCTTGGCCCGGGGGTTCACCTTGCGCAGGGCCTCCATGACCACCACCGTGCCGCGGATGTTGATGTCCACGTCGGGGTAGGGGTCCGAGAGGCTCTTCAGGTGGCAGACCTGGCCGGCCGAGTGGAACACGTAGTCCTGGTCGCGCACGAGCCATTCCATGGCCGAGGCGTCGCGGATGTCGCAGAAGTTGACCTGGATGGCGTCCCGGGCGGGCTCGATGTTGAAGAGGTTGCCGCCGTATTCGTCGATCATGGCGTCAACGGCCATGACCTTCGCCCCTGCCCCGGCCAGGCGCAGGGCCAGGCTGGAGCCCAGAAAGCCCAGGCCGCCCAGGATGAGCGCTCGCTTGCCCGCGAAGGCGGGGAGGATGTCCTTGTCGATGTCGGTCATAGGAGGAGGGTCCTCAGAAAAAGATGAACGCGTCCTTGTGCCAGAGCTGCGCGCCGCCCTCCAGGACGATTTCCAGGTCCACGGGGGTGCCCGGCCTGCTCCAGCCCTGGTCCGCGCAGCCGACGCAGAGTTCGTGGATGGCCCCCACGGGGGTCCACCCGGGGGCCGGGCCGCGCTGGTCGTACAGAATTTTTCTATCCTTGCCGATCACCTGGGAAATGACAAGCCGGTCCCCGGGACCGGAGAAGCGCGGATAGAAGAGGAAACGGGGCGCCGTGAGCCTGGCGCGCACCAGGAGGCTGCCCGGCAGGGGGCCGGAGCGCTCGAACACGCGCCATTCGCGGTTGTCCGTGGGGGCGTCGCGCAAGGCGGACTGGCCGATGATTTCCTGCTCCACGTTGCTGCACGCCAGCAGCCTGTCCTGGCCGGCGTGCTCCACGGGCAGTTCGCGGGCGAAAAGGCACCACGCGTCGTGGAGGAATCCCCCCCCGTACCAGGCCGTGCCCGCCCAGACGGCGACGGCCATGGCCAGCGCGTAGAGCGCCCGAGCGGTCCGGCGGCCGGTCATCCGCCGCTCCCGGCCGGGGAATCGGGGGTCTGGGGCCTCAGGAAGAGCGTGCCCACGCTCGTCTCCTTGAGCACCTTGAAGTGGGGCGAGGCCAGGGCTTTCTCTCGGGCGTCTCCGGCGAGCAGGGCGAAGCGCGAGCGCACGGGCATGGTCCCTTGCGTCAGCGACTGGATGCCGTAGCGCTGGGGCACGGCCAGCCAGGCCGCGGCCGCGTCAGGGCCCGACACGTGCAGGGCGATGGTCTCGTCCCATGGGTTGCCGCTTTTCCATTCCCGCAGGTGTTCGGAAAGCTCCTGGCGCAGGGTCTCAACGCGCGGGCGTACGGCCGCGTCGCGGTAGGCCGGGTAGTGCTGGTACTGGTAGTACGCCAGGCTCGAGGGCAAGAGCAGCGCACCGTAGAGCACCAGGGGGTGCAGGACCCGGGACGGCAGGAAGCGCACCGCCAGGGGCAGGCAGAAGAGGTAGTGGGCGCTCAAGAGCCGTGCCATGTTCATGCCGTTGCCCACCCAGGCAACGGTGTTCATGACGAAGAGCCCCAGCAGGCCGGCGGACACGGCCAGCAGGGCCTCCCGGTGCAGCGCGGGGATGGAGAATGCGCGGCCGGTGCGTTTCCATCCGGCCAGCCAGATGCCCAGGCACGCCACCAGGGCCAGGGCCAGATCCAGGGAGAGCAGGGCGCTGGCCCGGAGGTTGCCGTCCACGTCCACCAACTGAGAGAGGTTGCGCGCGGCGCGCCCCCAGAGGCCCGCCGCAGCCCCGCCAGAGCCGCCCAGGAACACCTGGGCCTCGGGCGAGGCGTACCAGACGGGCACGAAGAGATGGAACGTCCACACCACGGCCAGGCCGGCGGCGCCGCCCGCCAGCACGGCCAGCAGCAGCCGCCGGGGCCGCCCGCTCAGCACGGCGTAGGCGTAGGGCACCAGGCACACGGCCCAGGTGTAGCGCACGAAGCACAGGATCAGGAGCAGCGCGCCGGTCCAGAGTGCGGCGACGCGGTCCGGTTTTCCGGCGGCGTTGGCCTCCATGAGCCGGATGAAGCCCCAGGCCAGGGGGAGCGCGCCGGCCATGTGCAGCCCGTCCTGGAAGGATGAGGGCGCGAAGAGGAGCACCGGCGGATAGAGGGCCACGCCCAGGGCCAGCAGGAGGCACGCGCCGGTGTCGGCGCGCTCCTTCCAGAGCAGGAAGCCCAGGCCAAGGGTGATGAGCCCCAGGTTGACCACGGGGATCAGGGCGAAACCCAACTCCGGCAGGAGGCGGTAGAAGGAGCCGTACAAGATGGGCGCCGCCACGCCGTGCGGGCCGAAGCCCTTGAGGACGGAGGTCGTGTCGTTGATCCCGTAGTTCCCGCCGGAAAAGCCCGCCGCGGCGAAGGAGGCCATCTCGCGCCAGTAGGGGAACTGGTCGAGGTCGAAGTGGGGCATGAAGTCCGTGAGGGACGCCCCGAAGCTGGCGTGCACCACGCCCCAGGCCAGGGCCGCCGGGAGGACGGCCAGCAGAAGCGGCGCGAGCGACCTGGCGATGTGGTGCATCCTGGCTCCGTGAGGCGCGGGTGGGCTGGCGTTTCGCGCGGGCGGACCGCGCGGGGACGCACGGCTTATGCCAGAGCGTCCCCGCGAAGTCCAGAAAGCGGCCCCGGCTGCGGGAAAGGGCGGGGTGACGCCGGGGCGGGAGAAGCGAGGGGCGGGCGGCCCGGCTACGGGAGCGGCCGGGCCGCGGCGGGATGACAAACCCCGAAACGGGGTGTGCGGGAGTCGCTTACGGGCGGCAAAGCCGCCCTGCTCCAGGTTGCGCTTCGCGCGGGGCTACTCCTCGGTTTCGCCGATGGTGCGCACGTTCACCAGCTTGTCCCAGGCGTAGTAGGTGTTGATGGCTTCCTTGCCGTTCTTCTCGGTGATGCGCAGGAATTCCTCGCCGAGGAAGAGCACGGCCTGCGCGTAGACCTTGCCCTCGTTGATCTGGATGGTCAGGCCCTTGCGCAGCTTGCGCGAGAGGGTGCCGTGCACGGGCATGGAGGCGTATTCGAAGATCTTTTCCCAGGTGGCCTTGTTCATGGTGTTCTCCTTGTTTCGAAACGTTGGCCAACAGCTAACATGTCTCGGGGAAAAAAGCAGCAATATACAAAAATGTTAACACCGCTCCGCGCTCCGGGCCGGGGATGGACTCCAAGGCCGATGTGCGCTAGATGGCCCGGACACAGAACACCCGCAAGGAGCGCACGCATATGGTCCTGATGGAAACCTCCATGGGTCTGATCACCATCGAACTGTACCCGGACAAGGCCCCGGTCACCGTGGCCAATTTCCTGAAATACGTGGACGACGGCTTCTACGAGGGCACCATCTTCCACCGGGTCATCGACAACTTCATGATCCAGGGCGGCGGAATGAACGTGACCATGAAGGAAAAGCCCACCAACGCCGCCATCGTCAACGAGGCGGACAACGGGCTGGAAAACCTCACCGGCACCCTGGCCATGGCCCGCACCATGGACCCCCACAGCGCCACCGCGCAGTTCTTCATCAACGTGAACGACAACCACTTCCTCAACCACAAGGGCAAGACCCCCGAAGGCTGGGGCTACTGCGTCTTCGGCAAGGTGGTGGACGGCATGGACGTGGTGAACAAAATCAAGAAGGTTCGCACCCGCAGGGCCGGCTTCCACGACGACGTGCCCGTGGACCCCGTGACCATCAACTCCTGCCTGCGCGAGGAATAACGCCCCGTGGCCGAGGATCGCATCGAGGCGGGCCGGGCCGTCCTGGCCTCCCTCGACCCCGGCAACGAGGCCATGCTCCGCCAGGCCTTCGACCAGACGGCCCCGGGCATGACCGAGATGATCCTCGGCTTCTTCGGCGACGTGTACGCAAGGCCCGGGCTGCCCCTGCGCGAGCGCATGCTCGTCACCCTGGCGGCCCTGGCCGCGCTGGGCCACGCCCAGCCCCAGATCGCGGCCCATGTGAAGAACGCCCTGAACGTCGGCCTCACCCGCGAGGAGATCGCCGAAGTGTTCATGCAGGTGTCCGGCTACGCAGGCTTCCCGGCCGCGCTCAACGCCCTGGCCACGGCCCGGGCGGTCTTCGAACAAGACTCCTAACCGATCCCAAGGCCAATCCGACATGCCCAACGTCTACCTCATCGGCGCGGGACCCGGCGATCCGGGCCTTCTCACCCTCAAGGCCAAGCGCGTCCTGGAGACCTGCGACGTGCTGGTCTACGACTACCTGGCCAACAAGGCCTTCCTGGACTACTGCCGCCCCGGCGCGGAGATCATCTACGTGGGCAAGAAGGGCGGGGACCACACCCTGCCCCAGGGCGACATCAACAAGCTCCTGGTGGCCAAGGCCCGCGAGGGCAAGATGGTGGCCCGCCTCAAGGGCGGCGATCCCTACGTCTTCGGGCGCGGCGCGGAAGAGGCCGAGGAGCTGCTGGCCGACGGGCTCACCTTCGAGGTGATCCCCGGCGTCACCAGCGCCGTGGCCGCCCCGGCCTACGCGGGCATTCCCATCACGCACCGCAAGTTCGCCTCGTCCGTGAGCTTCATCACCGGACACGAGGACCCCACCAAGGATGAGTCCGCCCACAACTGGCCCGCGCTGGCCCAGGCGGCCTCCACCCTGGTGTTCTTCATGGGCGTGAAGAACCTGGCCGACATCTCGCGCCGCCTCATCGAGGGCGGGCGCGACCCCAAAACCCCCGCCGCCCTGGTGCGCTGGGGCACCACCTGCCGCCACCGCTCCATGGTCTCCACCCTGGAGGACATCCCGGCCGAGGCCAAGCGCCAGGGCTTCAAGGCCCCGTCGCTCCTGGTGGTGGGCGAGGTCGTCTCGCTGCACGACACCCTCAACTGGTACGAGAAGCGCCCGCTTCTGGGCAAGGGCGTGGTGGTCACCCGCTCGCGCGAGCAGGCCAGCGACCTGGTGCGCCTGCTCACCGACCTGGGGGCCTGCGCCTGGGAGTTCCCCACCATCGAGGTGGCCCCCCTGGCCGATCCCGCGCCCGTGCGCGAGGCCCTGGGACGCCTGAACTGCTTCGACTGGTTGGTGTTCACCTCCGTTAACGGCGTGAAGTGCTTCTTCGCAGAGATGGACGCCATGGCCCTGGACGCGCGCGCCCTGGGCGGTCTCAAGGTGGCGGCCATCGGGCCGGCCACGGCGCAGGCCCTGGCCGAGCGCGGCATCCGCGCGGATTTCGTGCCCGAGAAGTACGTGGCCGAGTCCGTGGTGGAGGGGCTTCTGGCCCTGCAGATCGGCGGCAAGCGCGTGCTCATCCCCCGCGCGGCCCAGGCCCGCGAGGTGCTCCCCGAGGAGCTGGCCCGCGCCGGGGCCCAGGTGGAGGTGCTGCCCGTCTACGAGACGAAGCTCGCCCAACAGGACCCCGACGAAGTGCTCGCCGCCATCGAGGAGGGCGAGATCCACTTCCTCACCTTCACCAGCTCCTCCACGGTGGACAACTTCTTCCAGGTGGTCCCGGCCGCGCGCGTGGCGGCCCTGCGCGACAAGCTCACCATCGCCTGCATCGGCCCCGTCACGGCGGCCACGCTGAAAAAGCACGGCTTCGAGCCCGACGTGCAGCCCGAAAACTACACCATCCCGGCCCTGGCCCAGAGCCTGGTGCGCGCCGCCGCGGCAGTCTGACGTGACCCTGCCCGTCGCCGTCCTGGTCTCGGGCTCCGGGTCCAACCTCCAGGCGCTCATCGACCGGATCGAGGCGGGCGTCCTGGATGCGGAGATCCGCCTCGTGGCCTCCAACAAGCCCGAGGCCTTCGGCCTGGAGCGCGCCAGACGCCACGGCATCGCCACCCTGGGCCTGCCCCACAAGGAGTTCCCGGACCGCGAGGCCTTCGACCAGGCCATGGTCCGGGCCATCCGGGAGTCCGGGGCCCAGGCCGTGGTGCTGGCCGGGTTCATGCGCCTACTCACGTCCGGGTTCCTGCAGGCCTTCCCCGGGCGCGTGCTGAACATCCACCCTGCGCTCCTGCCCGCCTTCCCCGGGGCTCACGGCCAGCGCGACGCCGCCCACCACGGCGTGAAGCTCGCCGGGTGCACCGTGCACTTCGTGGACGAACTCATGGACCACGGCCCCGTGATCGTCCAGGCCGCCGTGCCCGCCTGGACCGACGACACCCCCGAGACCCTGGGCGGACGCATCCTGGCCCTGGAGCACCGCGTGCTGCCCCAGGCCGTGCAGTGGCTCGCCCAGGACCGCCTGCGACTCGACGGCCGCAAGGTGCGCCTGCTGCCGGGCCGCGCCGCCTCGGCCACCCCGCCCTCCGACGCCCTGGTGAACCCCCCCCTGGAATCCGGATTCTGACGCATCACGGCCCAGTCGGCGGCAAGGCCGTCGCTCCCTGGCGGCGCGCCCGCGCCTAAGCCATTCCATGCCGCCCCGCGAGGCTCCCCAAGGGAGCAACCGCCCGCTGAGAATGCCGATCCTCGCGGCCTGTTCGAGACACTCGCCAGCCAGGCCCGGGGGGAATGCCAAGCACAGGGCGTCATTCCCCTCCGTGAGGGTTCGGCTGTTTGCCTGCAACCCGGCCAGGGAGGATTTTTCACCGGAGCGGTAACCGTTTGCCCCCAGGGGGCGTCTTATAGACAGTTCGCTTTCCAAACATTAGCGTTCTAATTATTAGACGCCATCACAAGGGGGCTCCCATGATCCTCAAGGATATGCCCAGCTACCAGACCCTGCTGGACAGGGCCCAGCGCTATCCCACCATGGACGTGCTGGTTTGCGAAGCCTATCTCCACGTGTTGCGCACGGGCACCATCCTGCACCACTGCGTGGAGCGGGGCCTGGCCAAACGCGGCCTCTCCTTCGGCCGTTTCATGATCCTCAACCTGCTCTGCCGCGAACCGGACCCCATCCCCGTGTGCAAGCTGGCCGAGATGGTCGGGGTGACCACGCCCACCGTGTCGGCCGTGCTCTCGGGCATGGTGCGCGACCTGCTGGTGGAACGCCTGGAAGACCCCCAGGACCGCCGCGTGGTGCGCATCGCGCTCCTGCCCGCCGGGCAGAAAGTTCTCGACGACGTGCTCCCGGACCTCTTTCGCTACCAGGCCGACGTGATGTCCGGCCTGAACGGCGAGGAGTTCAAGACCCTTATCGCGCTGCTCTCCAAGGTACGCCTGGAAGCCGACGGCTTCGCCGCGTGCGGCGCCGCCAGACCATGAGGTGACGATGTCTTCTTCCGATACGCCCACCGTGAGTGACCCGGCGGGCAAGGCCGCGCCGCGCGGCAAGGCGGGCAAGCTCGCCGTTCTGGCCGTGACGCTTGCCGCCCTGGGCGCGCTCGCCTGGTGGTGGTGGCAGGAATCGCACTACGAGACAACCGACGACGCCTACATCACCGGGCATGTGGCCAACGTGGCCCCCCAGGTGCCCGGGCGCGTGCTGGAGGTGCTCGCGGACGACAACCGCCGCGTGCAGGAGGGCGACGTGCTCCTGCGCCTGGACCCGGCCATCTTCCAGGCCGAGCTGGGCCAGGCGCGCGCCAACCACGAGGAGGCCCGGGAGCGCCTGCGCGAAAGCCAGAGCCAGCACCGCGCCTCCCTTGCCGCCCTGGAGCAGGCCCAGGCCGACGCCGCCTCCGCCGAGGCCCAGGCCGCCAACGCCTCCACCGACCTCTCCCGCTACAGCCAGCTGGTGCGCACGGGGGCCGTCTCCCAGCAGGCCCAGGACAACGCCCAGACCCTGGCCCGCACCACGGCCTCGGCCCTGCTGGGGGCGCGCAAGCGGGTGGCCGCCGCCGAGGCCCAGGCCGACCTCGCCGCCGCCCAGATCAACACCGCCCGGGCCGCCGTGGAGCGCTACCGCGCCGCCATGGAGAAGGAGACCCTGCAGGTGGCCTACACCGAGGTGCGCGCCGGTCTTTCGGGGCGCGTCACGCGCAAGGCCGTGGAGCCCGGCGACTACGTGCAGGCGGGCCAGGCCGTGCTCGCCCTGGTGGGCGACGACGTGTGGGTGGTGGCCAACTTCAAGGAGACCCAGATCCAGGGCATGCGCCCCGGCATGCCCGTGACCTTCACCGTGGACGCCTATCCCGGCAGGACCTTCACCGGGAAGATCGACAGCCTCCAGGCGGGCACGGGCTCGGCCTTCAGCCTGCTGCCGCCCCAGAACGCCTCGGGCAATTTCGTGAAGGTGGTGCAGCGCGTGCCCGTGAAGATCGTTCCCGACGCCCTCCCCGACGGGAAGGAGCTCCACCTGGCCCCGGGCATGTCCGTGATGCCCCGGGTGCTGGTGCGCTAGGGCCATGCCCGCCCAGCACCACGCCCCCTGGAGGCCCCGGGCCAGCCTGTGGGTGATCGCGCCCTCGGTGATGCTGCCCACCATCATGGAGGTGCTCGACACCACCATGGCCAACGTGGCCCTGCCCCAGATGGCGGGCAACCTCTCGGCCAGCCACGAGGAGGCCACCTGGGTGCTCACCAGCTACCTGGTGGCCAACGCCATCGTGCTGCCGCTCACGGGGTGGTTTTCGGTACGCTTCGGGCGCAGGCGCTTTCTGCTGGCCTGCGTGGCCCTGTTCACCCTGGCCTCGGCCTGGTGCGCGGCGGTGGGGTCCATGCCCATGCTCATCCTGGCGCGCATCGTCCAGGGCGCGGCCGGGGGGGCGCTCCAGCCCCTTTCCCAGGCCATCCTCATGGAGAGCGCCCCGCCCGAGAAGCGCGGCACGGCCATGGCCATCTTCGGCATGGGCGTGGTGGTGGCCCCCATCGTGGGGCCCACCCTGGGCGGCTGGCTCACGGACCACTACTCCTGGCGCTGGATGTTCACCATCAACATCCCCGTGGGCGTCGCGGCCTTCCTCATGTGCCGGACCTTCATCGAGGACCCGCCCTACCTGGAGGCCCAGCGCCGCAAGGCGGGCGGCGTGGACGTGACGGGCTTCGCCATCATGGCCCTGTGGCTGGCCACCCTCCAGATCGTGCTGGACAAGGGCCAGCAGGAGAACTGGTTCGAGACGGGCTGGATTCTCTGGTTCTCCGTGATCTCCTTGCTCTCCATGGTCGCCTTCATCGTCTGGGAGCTGCGGGCCGAGCACCCCATCGTGGACCTGCGCGTCTTCAAGGACGCCAACTTCGCCATCGGCACGGGCATGATGACGCTCCTGGGCGTGGTGCTCTACGCCACCATCACGCTCCAGCCCCTCTACCTGCAGACGCTCATGGGCTACACGGCCCTGGACAGCGGCCTGGCCCTCAGCCCCCGGGGCATCGGGGCCATCGTCTCCATGGTGCTGGTGAGCCGGCTCATCAACCGCGTGGATGCACGCAAGCTCATCGCGGGGGGATTCCTCATCCTGGGGCTCACCTCGCTTTATTTCTCCACCATCAACCTGCAGATCAGCCAGGGGCACATCGCCTGGCCCAACGTGATCATGGGGCTCTCCATGGGCTTCATCTTCGTGCCCCTGACCATGCTCTCCATGGCCTCCATGCCCCAGCACCGCATGGGCACGGCCTCGGGGCTGTTCAACCTGATGCGCAACATCGGGGGCGGGGTGGGCATCTCGGTGGTCACCACCATGGTGGCGCGTGGCTCCCAGAGCCACCAGACCCTCCTGGCCGGGCACATGACCCCCGCCAACCCGCGCTTCAACGAGTTCTTCCAGGGCCTCACGGCCTACTTCACCCAGGGGTTCGACCCCGTGGCCGCCAAGCAGAAGGCCCTGGCGGTGCTGGAGCAGCTGCTCTTGCAGCAGTCGGCCCTCCTGGCCTATCTGGACAGCTTCCGGCTTCTGGGCATGGTGAGCCTCGTGTGCGTGGCGGGGGCGCTCTTCATGCGCCGCCGGGCCGCGCGCGGCGGCTCCGTGGCCCTGCACTGAGACCGGACAAACCAACAAACCAAGCACATCTGGAGGCTCATCATGGACATGGCCCAACTGCGCAAGACCGCCCGCGAGGCGATGAAGGGCTATTGCAGGGTCTGCCCCGTCTGCGACGGACGCGCCTGCGCCGGGGAAGTGCCCGGCATGGGCGGGGCCGGAACAGGGCGCGCCTTCGGGGCCAACCTGGAGGCCCTGGCGGCCTGGCGGCTCAACCTGCGCACCATTCACGCCGTGAAGGAGGCAGACACCTCCGTGGAACTCTTCGGCAAGACCCTCTCCATGCCCGTGCTGGCCGCGCCCATGACCGGCGTGGTCTACAACATGGGCGGCAAGATCGCCGAGGACGCCTTCGCGGAGATGATCGTCGCGGGTGCCCTGGCCGCCGGGACCGTGGGCTGTTGCGGCGACGGCGCGGACCCGGCCATGTACGAGGGCGGCGTGCGCTCCATCGCGGCCCGAGGCGGTCAGGGCGTGCCCTTCATCAAACCGCGCGCCCAGGAGGCCGTGCTGGCCCTGGTGCGCCGCGCCGAAGAGGCCGGGGCCATGGCCGTGGGCATGGACGTGGACGGCGCGGGGCTCATCACCATGGCCCTCAAGGGCCAGCCAGTGAGCCCCAAGACCTTCGTTGAGATCAAGGAAATCACCGCCTCCACGCGGCTTCCCTTCGTGATCAAGGGCGTGATGACCCCCGACGAGGCCCAGTTGGCCGTGGGCGCTGGCGCGGCGGCCATCGTGGTCTCCAACCACGGCGGGCGCGTGCTGGACCACACCCCCGGCGCGGCCGAGGTGCTTCCCGAGATCGCCGCCCGCGTGAAGGGCCGCGTGGCCATCCTGGCCGACGGAGGCGTGCGTTCCGGCGCGGACGTGCTGAAGCTGCTGGCCCTGGGGGCCGACGCCGTGCTGGTTGGCAGGCCCCTGGCCGTGGCCGCCTTCGGCGGCGGGGCCGAGGGCGTGGCCGCATGGCTGGGCAAAGTGCGCTCGGAGCTTCTCTCGGCCATGCTCCTCACGGGCACGGCCAGCGCCCGGGAGGTCTCGGCGGACATTCTCTCCAAGGCCCCGTAGGAGGGCTGCGGGCGGACGACGCCCGGGCGGCCCGGGCGCACGTCATTGAGACGCGACATCAGGCAAAGGCCGACGCGCGAGCGTCGGCCTTGTGCGTTCAGCGCCGCACGGCGCAGCCCTGGCCGTTCGCGGGCGGGGCCAGCGACGGCCCCTCCAGCACGCGCGCCCCGGCGGCCCGGGCCAGGCCCCGGAGCAGCCCGCGGAAGAGCGCGAGGTGCGGCAGCCACAGCGCCCACCAGTAGATCTGTCCGGCCAGGCCCCTGGGCTGGAAGCGGGCGCGCAGCAGGAGCTCCGCGCGTCCCTGTGCGCGCGGGGCCAGGGTGATTTCCAGGGCCGCCTCGCCCGGGGACTTCATGGCCGCCAGGAGCACCAGCCGGGCCGGGGGCTCGCAGGCGTGCACGCGCCAGCAGTCCAGACAGTCCCCCGCGAAAAGGCGCTCGGGGTCGCGCCTGCCGGGGGCCAGACCCACGCCGCCCATGAGGCGGTCCACCAGGCCCCGGAGCTTCCAGAGCACGTCCGCGAAGTACCAGCCGCGCTCCCCGCCGATGGACTCCACGGCGGGCCACACGCGCTCCGGCGGAGCGTCCAGGAGCGCACGGAAGGCCATCTCCAGCACCTCGCCCCCCGCGTAGGGCGCGTCGCCGCACACCAGCCACTCCGGGGCGCGCACCTGGCCCGCATCGCTCCAGCAGGTGGGCACGAGGCGGTCCTTGAGTTCGCGGCGTGCGGCCTGGAAGGTCTCGCGGCAGCCCTGGAGGTCCAGGGGGATGATCCGGCGGATGCGGTCGTCGCGGCAGACCACCTCGTTGCGCAGTCCCTCGATGAGCGGGCGGGCCACCGAGGCGGGCACGGGCGTGACGAAGCGCACCCAATGGGCCGAGAGCCTGGGCGTGAGCAGGGGCACGGGCACGATGATCCGCCGGGGCAGCCCCGCCACCTGGGCGTAGAGTTGGAAGAGGTCCTCGTAGGTGAGCACATCGGGGCCTCCGATGTCGTAGGTCTGCCCTGCGGTTTCGGGGTGTTCCAGGCAGGCGGCCAGGTAGTCGAGCACGTCGCGCACGGAGATGGGCTGGCAGCGCGTGTGCACCCAACGCGGGGTGATCATCACGGGCAGGCGCTCCACCAGGGAGCGCAGGATCTCGTAGGAGGCGCTGCCCGCGCCCAGGATGGCGGCGGCGCGCAGGTGGGTGACGGGCACGCCCGCCCGGGCCAGGTTGTGGGCGGTGCGGTGCCGGGAGCGCAGGTGGTGGCTCAGTTCGGCGTTGTCGTCGCCCAGGCCGCCCAGGTAGACGATGCGTTCCACGCCCGCCCGGGCGCAGGCCTCGCCGAAGTTGAGGGCGGAGCGCTCGTCGGCTTGGGCGAAGTCCCTGCCCGCGGAGCCCATGGAGTGGACGAGGTAGTAGGCGGCGCGGCAGCCCAAGAGGGCCTTGTCCAGGGATGCGGCGTCGAGCATGTCCGCCTGGACGGGCTCGCAGCGCGGATGGGCGGCCCAGGGGCGGCAGGCGAGCTTGTCCAGGGAGCGGGCCGCGGGGCGAACGCGGCGTCCGCGCACCAGGAGCAGGGGGACCAGGCGGCCGCCCACGTAGCCCGTGGCGCCGGTGACCAGGACGGGATCGTCGGGATGGAGCATGCGGAACCTCGCGTGACGGTTGCCCGGGGCCGATGCCCGGTCAAACCCAGCGTAACCCGGAAAGGGGCTCTGCGCCAGCCCGGGCAAGAAAAACGTGCTTCCTCGCGATTCTTCGTTGACACTGTGTCGCTGCAAGGCTAAAGACTCCTTCTTCGCGTCGGGATGTAGCGCAGTCTGGGAGCGCACCTGAATGGGGTTCAGGGGGTCGGAGGTTCAAATCCTCTCATCCCGACCATAAATTTCCCCAAGAAAAAGGGCCGGTTAACTGACAAAGTTGACTGGCCCTTTTTCTATGGTGGTCAACCTCCCGGTGAACCTTGGGTTGACCGCGATGTTGGATAGAACTGTTTAAGCCGCTGTAATCACAATGTATGAAGGTGTATGACCTGGAAGAGTGTCAACTCCTGATTACCCAAGCCCTTCAGGCACCATCCTGCAAAATCTCCATACACCCTCCATTACCGAATGAGACATGAGGTACGGGGTGTGCCGCCAACAAGGCTTTGGAGCCAGTGGTTGCGCAAGTAGTGAGTCAGTGGTTAGACACTCACAGAGTAGCCAACGAGGCGGTGGCATGTCCTGATTTGATTAATGAGAGGAATTCCTCAACGACCTGTTAGGGCTTGTTTTGGTGACAAAACCCTTCGGAAGAACGGCTGCCTGCCGCAGCCCCCCTCTCGCAGGCGGCAGGCTCTTACACCACAAACTGAGACTCTACCGGGCTTTGGGACACAAAAAATTAAATAAGCTGAATCTTTTGACATGATAATTGCATGAACTTTTTGTGGCATACGCAGGCGACATGATCGCCCCAAGTCGAGGGTGGCAAGCCCATGGATGCTTGGCGGTGCGAGACATGCACGGGCCAGCGAGAATCTCCACGTTATTCTATCCATTAACCTCATCAAGAGGGTAAAATTTTGAAAAAAGTGCTTATTGCTTCTCCGAAGCTTTCAGGTCCTCCCGTCGGCATCGCCTATGTGCTGGCAGACCTAAAAAAGCATCACATCCCCTATGAATACATAGACCTTGAATTCACCCCTCTGCCGGAAGAAGCAATCCGAGCCGGGGAGTACCTCTGCATAGGGTCAGGCGGGATGGTCGGTTCGTGGAAGTTCTTTCATGAGTTCTTCGCCAAAGTGAAAGGCTTGAGTGATACTCCACTAATATTGGGTGGACCAGTCACAAGCTGCATTCAGCTTGAATTGATCTTTTCTCAATTCGGCGTGGATTATATTTTCCTAGGCGAAGCCGAAAAAAGGTTTGCTGAGTTCCTGACGCGGCTCGACAGGCAAGAGGATGTGACCGACCTCCCGGGATTAGCCTGGAGAAACTCGGATGGGGTCATCATGGCAAACCGCCATGTCAGGCGATTAGATATCTCAAAGTATGACGTCTCCCCGGAATGGACAGAAGTCCATGTGGAAAGACATTTCGGGTCCGCATCGGCCAATCACAATCTGGACTATCCAATATATCATGCCAGGGGCTGCATCGGGAATTGTACATTCTGCTTTCCTTTGTACCACGGTTTTACCGCCAGAAAAACCGAGCTGGTAATTTTGGAGATGCAAAAGGCTGTCGAAGCCTATCCTCATATGTGGGGTTTCTCTTTGATGAACGAGACATCCTTCGTGCGACTCGATCAAGCTGTCGAATTCTGCGAGGCATACAAGCTGAGTGGAATAGGTAAGCCGTGGAATTGCTGTCTTAAAGGGAACATTGACTTGCAAATTCTGCAAGTTTTGAAGGATGCAGGCTGCGTCCATGTGTTTATGGGTATTGAGAGCGGGAATGACGATATTCTCAAGAGAATGCGGAAAGGGATTACCACCAAGATGGTATTGGAATTCTACAAAGCAGCGAATTTGGCTGGGATTTTGACGACAGGCGCGATCATGTTCGGATCTGAGGGTGAAACCGAGAAGCATATACAAGGAACGGCCGACTTTATTATCGAAAACGATTTGTACTGCACATTTTTTAGCATGGTTACCGCGTACCCGGGGACAGCTATTTATCAGCGGGCCCTACGGCGGGGACTGATTTCTGATGAAGTTGCATACCTTTCCAATTTGGAAGAGTTACAGTGCGAGCAAGGACTACACAATGGGCTGCTTTATGGGAAAACAAAAAACTACGACAGGATTAATGTCAGTGAAGTCGATGACTCACGTCTCTATTCCGTTGTCATGCAACAAATGCGCCGGATAAATACTCATTACCTTGAAAAATTTACACTCCAGAACTTCGACCCGGACACTGGTTCAGGAGAATGCCCCTTCTGCGCTTCACAAGTCAAAGTTCCTCTTTCGCCGTTCCCCCTGGTAAAGGCTTTTTGTAGCCAGTGTAGAATGATTGCATCAGTGAATTATTTTCAGTACAGCCCACTATCTCGCCAAGCCGAAATGCTTTCCGCTGTTCTGCGTGACAAGAATATCGTTGTGTATGGAAGGGGTGAGAACGCTCGTATATTGCGAACCCACAACCTTTTTGGTGTTGAACAGGGCCAATATGTTTGTCACGTCGATGGCCCGACCAAAGATCATTACTACTTTGAAAATCCGATAGTTTCTATTGGTGACCTCGGTAAGCTTAAATATGACGTTATACTTCTTGCTGATGCAGTCCCATGGACCAGAAAGATGTTATCATCCCGCGGTATCCCTGAGGAAACAATCCTGGATCTGCTGCCCCCGGAATGGATGCAAAGAATCTCCTGCCTTTATTCGGCACAAACTGGAACTCTTCAGCTACTTCCCGTCGATCCCGGGTTCGCGGCGCACGCGCTCGGTGGGGCTTGCGGCCTGAAGTCCGGCGACCGCATCGTCCTGGCGCCAGCCGGCCGGTATGCGATCAGCGTGGCTGAAAACCTCGAAGAACTTGGTCTAGATGTCCTGGCATTCATTGACAATGCCAAGGGCGGTCGCGGTCTCTACCATGGCAAGGCCCCCATCCTCCTCCCGATGGAGGCGGGAGAACTGGATGGCGCACAGATTCTGGTTGCAACGCCGAGCATTCGTGCCATGCAGGAACTGAGGATGCAAATTGCCGCCGAAATTCCTGGATCATCACCCATTTGCCTAGTCGAGGCGCTTTTCCCAAAGATCTAGCCACAAGAACGAATCCGCCATGGATACTCAGACGGCCCAGTCCGGCCTGGTTCTGGCCCGTCACTCCTGGCACTGCAGGGGGGCGCGGACGTCCAGCAGCGCCACCCTGTCCCAGTTGCAGACGAAAGGCCCCGAGGTCCAGGAAAACCGTCAGGGCGATCCCGGCCGGAATGAACATCGCCGATGGAACCGGGCGCGTGACGAGATGTGGGGCACTGGCATGGCCACGACCATGACCCTTTCGGAAGGCAACGCTTCGATATATTTCGCCATCGACCACTGCTCCCTGTGCCAGTTACCCATCTGAATGAACGGAGCCCAGTAGAACGGGTGGGAGTGTACGGCCAGAAGTGCGACAAAATCAAAACCCCGGCCAGGAATCCGTGTCCTAGGCCGGGGCCAGAAGGCTGGGAAGCCTCGTGCTGTAAGGGCTGGCGGAGAGGGCGGGATTTGAACCCGCGATACCGGTTTTGCCAGTATACTCCCTTAGCAGGGGAGCGCCTTCGGCCAGCTCGGCCACCTCTCCGCGAAGAGACCTCATAGCCGCGCGCGGCCCCCCGGTCAAGGTTTCATTCCAGTCTTTGACAGCCGGGCCGCCCGCCGGTACACAAGGAGGATTCATTCACCCTCCGCCACAGAAGGAGCCTTTGGCCATGCACAAGTTCGCGCGCATGGAACGCCTGCCACCCTACGTCTTTGCCGTGGTCAACGAACTCAAGATGCAGATGCGCCGCCAGGGCGTGGACATCGTGGACCTCGGCATGGGCAATCCCGACCTGCCCACCCCCAAGCACATCGTGGACAAGCTCGTGGAAGCCTCCCAGAAGGCCGTCAACCACCGCTATTCCGCATCGCGCGGCATCCCCGGCCTGCGCCTCGCCGCAGCCAACTGGTACCTGCGCCGCTTCGGGGTCGAACTGGACGCGGATTCCGAGGTGGTGGTCACCATGGGCGCCAAGGAAGGCCTGGCCCACCTGGCCCTGGTGATGCTCCAGCCGGGCGACGTGGTCTTCGCCACCGATCCGGCCTACCCCATCCACCCCTACGCCTCCATCATCGCCGGGGCCGACGTGCGCCGCATCCCCATCGGCAAGGGACGCGACTTCTTCGCGGACCTCTTCACCGCCACGCGCCAGACCTGGCCCCAGCCCAAGCTCCTGATCATCAACTACCCGCAGAACCCCACCACCGAGGTGGTGGACATCTCCTTCTTCGAGAAGATCGTGGACTTCGCCAAAGAGCACAACATGCTCGTGATCCACGACCTGGCCTACGCCGACCTCTGCTACGACGGCTACGTGGCCCCCAGCTTCCTCCAGGCCAAGGGCGCCAAGGACGTGGGCGTGGAATTCTTCTCGCTCACCAAGAGCTATTCCATGGCCGGGTGGCGCGTGGGCTTCTGCTGCGGCAACCGCGACATGGTGCACGCCCTCACGCGCATCAAGAGCTACCTGGACTACGGCATCTTCCAGCCCATCCAGATCGCCGCCACCGTGGCCCTGAACGGCCCCCAGGACTGCGTTTCCGAAATCTGCGAGGTGCACCGCGACCGCCGCGACGCCCTCATCGAAGGGCTCACCCGCGCGGGCTGGCACGTGCCGCCCCCCAAGGCCACCATGTTCGTCTGGGCCGAGATCCCCGACGAGTTCAAGGCCATGGGCTCCGTGGACTTCTCCAAGTTCCTGCTCAAGGAGGCCCACGTGGCCGTCTCCCCGGGCCTGGGCTTCGGACACTTCGGCGACGACCACGTGCGCTTCGCCCTCGTGGAGAACCGCCACCGCATCAACCAGGCCATGCGGGGCATCAAGAAGGCCCTCTCGGGGGGAGCGTGAGCGCCCCCGTGCGCCTGGGGCTCGCGGGCTTCGGCACCGTGGGACAGGGCCTGGCCGCCATCCTGGCCCAGAGCGCGGACTGGGTGGCCCGCCGCCTGGGCCGCCCCGTGGCCGTCACCGCCGTGGCCGTGCGCGACCCGGCCAAGCAGCGCGCCGTGCCCCTGCCCGCCGGGGCGCGCGTGGTGGCCGATCCGCTGGAGCTGGCCCACGCGCCGGACGTGGACATCGTGGTGGAGCTCATGGGCGGGCTGGGCAAGGCCCACGAGCTCATCCGGGCGTCCCTGGAGAACGGCCGCCACGTGGTCACGGCCAACAAGCACCTGCTGGCCGAACGCGGGGCCGAGCTTTTCGCCCTGGCTGCGTCCAAGGGCGCGGGGCTCTACTACGAGGCCAGCGTCTGCGGTGGCATCCCCGTCGTGCAGACCCTCAAGGAGTCCCTTGCGGGCAACCGCATCCAGGCCGTCACGGGCATCCTGAACGGCACGTCCAACTTCATCCTCTCGCGCATGACCAAAAAGGGCCTCTCCTACGGAACGGCCCTCAAGAAGGCCCAGAAGAAGGGCTTCGCGGAAGCCGACCCCACCCTGGACGTGGGCGGCTTTGATGCGGCCCACAAGCTGGCCCTGCTCATCCGCCTGGCCTACGGCGTGCATTTCCCGCTGGAGAAGCTCCCGGTGACGGGCATCACGGCCGTTACGCCCCTGGACATCGCCTACGCCAAAGAGTTCGGCTGCGAGGTGAAGCTGATCGGCCAGGCCAAGATGGTGGACGGGCGGATCATGGCCGGGGTGCACCCCATGCTCCTCTCCAAGAGCTACCTGCTGGCCCAGGTGCAGGGGGCCTTCAACGCCGTGCGCGTGGTGGGCGACGCCGTGGGCGCGGTGATGCTCTACGGCCAGGGCGCGGGCGGCCTGCCCACGGGCTCGGCGGTGCTGGCCGACATCATGGCCCTGGCGCGCGACGGGGCCGCGCCCAACAACACCGGCTTCCCCGAGAAGACCCTGCCCCTGGCGGACATCCTGCCCGCCGAGGAGTCCTGCGGGCGGCGCTACTTCCGCTTCACCGTGGAGGACAAGCCCGGCGTGCTGGCCTCCATCGCCCAGGCCCTGGGCGACGTGGGGGTCTCCATCCACCAGGTGGTGCAGAAGGTGGACCCCGACGCATCCGACGAATCCATCGTGCCCATCGTGTTCATGACCCACACGGCCAGCCAGAGCCAGGTGGACCAGGCCCTGGCCCGCATCCGGGAGTTCCCCTACGTGAAGGCCGAGCCCGTGCACATGCGCGTGCTGTAAGCGCGGCGGGACGGATCAAATGAAAGGGCCGGCGGAAGCGCCGGCCCTTCTGCGTTGCGGGCGAGCCCCCGCTACCGCCTCTTCACCGCATACCCGTACTGCACGGGCCAGTCCGGCTCCACGCCCAGGGCCTGGGCGGCCTTGATGGCCCAGTAGGGCTCGCGCAGCATCTCCCGGCCCAGGAGCACGATGTCCGCCGCGTCCGAGGCCAGCACCTCCTCGGCCTGGGCGGCTTCGGTGATCAGCCCCACGGCGCAGGTGGGCACGCCCGCGCGCTCGCGCACGGCCCGGGCGAAGGGAACCTGGAACCCGGGCCCCACGGGAATCTTCGCGTAGGGCACGAGCCCGCCGGTGCTCACGTCCACCACGTCCACCCCCGCCTCCCGGAGCTTCCCGGACAGGACCACCGTCTGTTCGAGATCCCAGCCGTTCTCCACCCAGTCCGTGGCCGAGACGCGCGTAAACAGCGGCATGGAGTCCGGGATGGCCTCGCGGATGGCCCGGGCCGTCTCCAGAGCCAGGCGCATGCGGTTCTCCAGGCTGCCGCCGTAGGCGTCCGCGCGCACGTTGGAGAGGGGCGAGAGGAATTGATGCATCAGGTAGCCGTGGGCCGCGTGCAGCTCGATGATCTCGAATCCGGCGTCCACTGCGCGGCGCGCGGCGTCGACGAAAGCCCGCTTCACGGCCGCGATGCCCGACAGGTCCAGGGGAGCGGGCAGGGGGTCGGACTCGTTGAAGGGCAGTGGGCAGGGGGCCTGCACGGTCCAGCCGCCCGCACCCGGGTCTGCGATGCGCGCGCCGCCTGCCCAGGGGGGCAGGCAGCTGGCCTTGCGCCCGGCGTGGGCCAGTTGGATGGCGGGCACGGCCCCCAGCAGGCGGACGGCCTCGGCCACGGGGGCCAGGGCGCGGGCGTGGGCGTCGCTCCACAGGCCCATGTCGCCCGGGGAGATGCGCCCCTCGGGCGCGACGGCCGTGGCCTCCACGAACACCAGGCCCGCGCCGCCGGCGGCGCGGCTGCCCAGGTGGGCCATATGCCAGGGTGTGGGCAGCCCGTCCGTGGAGCTGTACTGGCACATGGGCGAGACGCCGATGCGGTTCTTCAGGGTGACGCCCCGCACGGTGAAGGGCGTGAAAAGGATCGGGGGGGAGGAGTGTCCGGCCATGGGTCACCTCGGGGAAAGAATGGCCCCGGTCCGTCCGGGAGGACGCCGGGTGCTGACGCCCTTGTAGCATGAACCGGGAGGATGATGGCAAGCCCGGTCCGCAGGCTAGGCCGGGACGCTTCGCCGAGACGTTCCGCAAAATGCGCACGGCCGGTGCGCCGGTCGCGCCGCCCGCCGAAGTTCCCCCAAAAGCGAGAGGCCGCCCGGGGGGGGCGGCCTCTGCATGGGGGGGTTAGGGTTTAAGGAATCCTAGTGCTTCTTCTTGGACTTCTTCATGGACAGGCCGATGCCGTCGAACATGTAGAAGATGCCGTAGCCGTACCACATGGTGTAGACCACGTAGAAGGCCAGCAGGAAGGTGAGCAGGAAGATGTTCTTGGAGACGGGCTCGCCCACGATGCCGTAGAAGTTGTAGGCGGGCTCGATGCCCTTCTTCATCACGGTGTCCAGGGCCTTGGCCTCGGCCACCTTGCCGTCCTTCTGGAGGGGCTTGATCATGGCCGCGTAGCCCTTCCAGAGGTTCTTGAGGGTCTTGCGCAGGGCCAGGTTCTCGGGCTTCTCGGCCTCCGCGCCCACGAGCCCGAAGGCGAACTGGCTCTTCACGGTGGAGAAGTCCAGCATGGCGCCCAGGTCTCCCTTGATCGCGAGCACGTTGTCCTTCACTTCCACCTGCGCGCCGGCGGCCTGGAGGGCCTTGGCGATGTCCTGGGCGTCCTGGTTGGCCTTGGCCTGGGCCTTGGCGGCGTCGGGCTCGTCCTTGGGGTCGGGCTTGGCGATGGTGGCCGTCACGGCGAGGGTCTTGCCCTTCTGCTTGGCGGCGGTTTCCTTCACCTGGTCGAAGTAGTCGGAGGAGTTCTTGGAGAGCTTGTTGAAGAACTCGTCTGCGAACTCAAGGCCGGTCTGCGGGTTGCCGTTCTGGTCCTTGAACAGGGGGGACATGATCAGGGCGAAGACCACGCAGAAGCTCACCATGAGGGCGAGGCCCTTGCCGAAAGCGGATTTGTTAGTGATAGCCATTGCTTATTCCTCCCCGCGCAGCATGGGGATGTTGGCGAAGAACTTCCCGAACACCCACACGCCGAAGAGCCCGACGCTGACCCAGAACACGATGTTGCCCACGTATTCGATCATGTTGTTGAGTTCGGGAGACCAGCCCAGGTAGCCCAGCTCGGTGAGCTTCTTGGGCAGGGTGGCCGCGCGGTTGATGAAGCCGGAGATGATGGACAGGGCGTAGAAGCCGCGGATGTGCACGCCCTTGACGACCTTGGTCACCAGCGCGCCCACCTGGATGCCCAGGAGCGAGCCGATGAGCATGCCCATGGCCAGGGTGTAGAACACGAAGCCGTACACGGCGTACTGGGCGATGCCCGCGAAGCCGGCGGTGAAGATGATCTGGAGGATGTCCGTGCCCACGGTGGTCATGGAGGAGACGCCGAAGACGTACACGAACATGGGGAAGGTGATGAAGCCGCCGCCGACGCCCATGATGGCCGCCAGGGCGCCCACCACGAAGCCGCCGCAGGCGATAACCCACATGGAGAGCTGACGGCCACCGGGGACGAAGTCCTCGTCGAAGGTGATCATGGGGGGGATCTTCAGGGCCTGGACCTTCTGGGCCAGCGGGGGCACGCCGCCGCCGGCGGGGCCGCCGTGGGAGTCGCCGCCTTCCTCGCCCTTGCGGGACTTCAGGAAGTCGTACGCGCCGTAGAAGCCCAGGAAGCCCAGGAGCACGGCGTAGATGGTGGAGATGAACAGTTCCGACATGAGCGGGTCGGAGTCGTAGAGCATCTTGTTGAGCGTGCCGCCCGCCACCGCGCCGAAGCCGGAGCCCAGCAGGAAGCCCAGGGCCAGCTTCACGGAGACGTTGCCCAGCTTCTTGTGCACCGCCGTGCCCATGATGGCCTTGGCGAAGATGTGGAAGAGGTCCGTGCCCACGGCCAGGATGCCCTTCACGCCCGCGGCCATCAGGGCCGGGGTGATGATGAAGCCGCCGCCCGCGCCGATGCAGCCCGTGATCAGGCCGGCGGCCAGGCCCACGCCGATGGAAGCCAGGAAGATGGTGGTGTTGTAGTAGGAGGGCATGTAGGCGGTCTTGCCGCCGATCACGTCCGCCGCCTCGACGAAGCTGAAGCCCAGGATGGGCAGGGCCAGTACGGCAAGAACCAGGAGCTTCTTGCGGTTCTGGATGATGTTCATGGAGACTTCGTAGTCCCACTTGGCGTGGGCCCGCGCTCCTTCCATCATGAAATTGTAGACGTCCCTGAAGAATCGCATCCGGTAACACCTCCGTTGCCTAGACATTGTTCCACCCTCGGGGTTGTTCCCCAGGGGACCCGCCGCGCCCTTGCGCCCCTTTATCCGGCAGGTCCCGTCGGCCGTGCCCTCAACGCTTCCAGCACGGCCTTCACCAGCCCCGCCGGATCGTCCCTCTTGGGGACATAGAAAACCATCGGTTGGCCCAGGCAGGGCCGCGCCTCGTCCTCCTCGTGGGCGTATACGGCCACGGGAAGTCCCGGCCTGACCCGGCGCACCTCGCTGACCACTCGCCCGGCGTCCATGTCCGGCAGTTCGCCGTCCACCACCAGGATGTCGCCCTCCGCGGCGGCCAGGAGCGCCGCCTCCCTGCCCAGTCCACAGCCTTTCACCGCGTATCCTTCCCTGGCGAACTCGCGTGCCAGCAGCTCCCGGATGTGCCGGTTGCGGTCGGCGAGGATCACTGTCGGAGGGTTGGATGCGGCTGTGGCCATGGCCTGGCAAAGGCAAAGGGCGTGCCGGAAACGTTGTTCGGCAACGTTCCGGAATGATGATGAAAAAAAGACGGCCCGCTGGAGGGCGGGCCGTCTGGGTGTCAGCAATTTTTACGGTTGGTAAACGCGATGCCTGCATGCCGGGGTGGACGCAAGGGCTCCGGCCGCGCTTCCCCGGACGAGGGACGGGACGGCAGGCCTTCCGCCGACGGATGGCCGGGTTTGTCGGCCGCGCGGGAGGCAGGCGCGCCGGGTCCGGTCCTGCGGGGTCGGGCGTCCGGCTCAGACAACGGGGTAGCGGACGATGGTGCGCTGGCGCTCCGGGGGGGTGCGCAGGGGGTCGCTCAGGTAGATTTCGTGGCGGCGGCCCGAGGGGGCGAAGCCCTCGCGCTCGATGAAGGCCGCCAGGGCCTCCCGCACGGCGCGGGTGTCGTGGCGCGGCCCCACGTGCAGCGCCTGGGCGGCGCGCCCCTCCCCGAAGCCGATGAGCTTCACGCGGCGCACCATGGGCGGCTTGCCTCCGGCCAGGAGCGCCTCCTTGAGGGGCCAGAGGATGTTGTCGCCCACGAAGTCCGGGGCGCGCAGGCAGAGGGTCCACTGCCAGGCCTGGGGGGGCGCGGCGTCGAAGTCCTGGTAGCCGGGCTCCAGGCTGTAGAGACCCTCCAGCCGGGGCAGGACGAAGGGCCGTCCATCCGCCTTCGACTGGGCTCGCAGGGCCCGGGCCACGGTGTACAGCGCCGCCAGGCCCTCCCGGAAGCGGGGATCGTCCGGCCTGCCGATGCCATCCAGGGAAAGGAACCAGGCGTCGTCCACGGTGACGAACCTGGGCTCGGGTCCGGCGGCGAGTTCCGTCCGGCAGCGGGCGAAGAGATCGAGGGGGGCGGCGGTCATGGGCTGCTCCTTGGGTGTTGGTGGAGGCTTGCTTATCCCGGCGCGCCCGTCCTGAAAAGAGGGAGAAACCCCTCGGTTGGTGTCATTTGAGAAGTATGTCACAATGCCTTGACAAAATGGTGTGGTGAACGGAAGAAAGGCGATCCGAAGACGTTGGTGGAGGGGGCATCCTCATGGCTCGGTGGGCGTGTCTTGCGGTCGGGGTGTTGTTGTTGGGGGTTTCCGGCGTGGCCCTGGCGGCGGGGGAGCCTGCCTATGTGGGCTCCAAGGCCTGCTCCCAGTGTCATGAGAAAGAATTCTCAAACTTCAAGAAATATTCCAAGAAGGCCCACTCCTGGAACTCGGTGGCCATCATGCGCCCCAAGCTCAAGGAGCGCGAGCTGCGCCAGTGTTACGAATGCCACACCACGGGTTACGGCCGCGCGGGCGGCTTCACCAGCCTGGAGGCCACGCCGGACCTGGCCGAGGTGGGCTGCGAGACCTGCCACGGCCCCGGAGGCGCGCACGCCGCCTCGGGCGAGCGCAAGGACATCACGCGCCGCCCCGACACCCAGAGCTGCACCGCCTGTCACAACAAGGAGCGCGTGGAAGACTTCCGCTTCAAGCCCCTGATCTACTCGGGCGCGCACTAGGAGGGCCGGCATGCACCTGATCGCACGCTCCATCAACGCCAAGCTCTCCCTGGTGATCGCGGCCATCTCCCTCACGGCCGTGGCCGTGATCATGGCCTTCGAGGCCGCCGGAACCCGCGATCTGGTCACCACCCAGATCCGACACGCCGCCGAGACCGAGGCCGACCTGGCCTACATGGGCATCGAGAAGCCCATGATCGTGGGCGACAACAAGGGCACCATCGCCGAGTTCCAGGCCATCCGCTCCAAGTTCAAGGACCTTTCGGCCCACATGACCTCGTATACGGGCAACGTCACCTACAGCACCGACGAAGCCGCCGTGCGCAAGGACCTCGCCCAGGTCTTCGCCAGCCCCGAACTGGAGGGCCTGCACAGGCGCGGCCTCAAGGAGGCGGTGCGCGAGTCCGTGTTCGTGGACAAGGGCGACAAGAAGTTCCTGGCCCGGGTGATCTCCGTGCCCAACCAGGTCAAGTGCCACCACTGCCACGGCGACTCCGAGCCCATCCTGGGCCAGATGGTGCTCCTCTCCGACGTGACGGCCCCCATGGACGCCATGCGCGCCCAGATCGTGCGTTCGGCGGGGGTGGGCCTGGCCGGGCTGGTCTGTCTGATCGGCGTGACGGTGTGGGCCGTGGGCGTGCTCTTCATCCGGCGTATCAAGGCCCTGGCCGGGCAGACCGAGCAGGTGGCCCAGGGCGACTACTCCCCCCGGTTCGAGGACCCGCGCAGCGACGAACTGGCCGTTCTGGCCGGAGACATCAGCGCCATGGTGGCCCAGCTCAAGGACAAGCTGGGCTTCTCCGAGGGCGTGCTGGCGGGCATCCCCACGCCTTGCGTCATCGTGGGGCCGGACAGGGGCATCGTCTGGGTGAACCGACAGATGTGCGAGTTGCTCGAAAAGCCCTACGACCTCAAGCTCTACCAGGGCATGCGCACGGGCGTCTTCTTCTGGAACGACGTCAACCGCAAGACCGTCTCCGAGGTCGCCATCGAGACCCAGACGGCCCAGCACGGCGAGCGCCAGGTACAGACGGCCTCGGGCAGGGGCATCTCGATCACCGTGTCGTCCACGCCGTTCTTCGACATGGACGGCAGGCTCATGGGCTCCATCACCTTCTGGAACGACATCACGCCCATCCGCGAGCAGCAGCGGCGCATCGAGGCCCAGAACCAGGTGATCGCCCAGGCCGCCCAGCGCGCCGAGGCCGTGGCCCTGCACCTGGCCGGAACCTCCGGGCACCTGCTCGACCGTATCGACGAAGCCAGCAAGGGCACGGAGCACCAGCGCCATCGCATCCAGGAGGCCGCCACGGCCGTGGAGCAGATGAACGCCTCGGTGCTGGAGGTGGCGCGCAACGCCTCCAACGCGGCCCGAAGCGCCGAGTCCGCCCGCGAGAACGCCCAGCGCGGCAGCGGCGTGGCCGAGGAGTCCATCCGGGCCATCATGGACGTCCGCGAGCAGACCCGGGCCATGGCCGAGAGCCTCCACCTGCTGGGCGGCAAGGCCCAGGACGTGGGGGCCATCATGAACCTCATCACCGACATCGCCGACCAGACCAACCTCCTGGCCCTCAACGCGGCCATTGAGGCCGCCCGCGCGGGCGAGGCCGGGCGCGGCTTCGCGGTGGTGGCCGACGAGGTGCGCAAACTGGCCGAAAAGACCATGGCCGCCACCAAGGACGTGCACGCCGCCGTGAGCGGCATCCAGGAGGGCGCGCGGCGCAACATCGACCTCATGGACGAGGCCGGAACGCGCGTGGAAAAGGGCGCGGACCTCGTGAAAGGCGCGGGCGAAGCCCTCATGGGCATCGTGGAGGTGGCTGCGGGCACCGCCGACATGGTGCGCGCCATCGCCACCGCAGCCGAGGAACAGTCCGCCGCCTCGGAGGAGATCAACCAGACCGTGGTGGACGTGAATGCCATCGCGGGACAGACCGCCTCCACCATGACAGAACTGGCGGGCATGTCGCGCGAGGTGGCCCAGGTGGCCTCCGAACTGCGCGAGGTGATCGGCTCCATGAGCCTGGAAGGCGGCGACGCGCCCAAGGCCCTGGGCTGATCCCTCTCCGGGAATGCGGAAAGAAGGACGGCCGGGCGCGTAGCCCGGCCGTTTGTTTTGGCAGGCGGTCCCGTCCGGCCAGGGCGCGCGCCCGGGCCATCCGTTTCGCCCGGTGCGGGCGAGCCACGCGGGCCAGGGCCTGTGGGGAGCGCACGTCGGCACGTTCTCCCGTCCCCGCTCGGCCGTGCAGGGGCGGCACGGGCCGCGCGGCTACTCCCCGCCCTTGCCCCTTGCCCAGGCCTCGGCGCTGCGGGCGATCTTCTTGCGGATGCCCGCCCAGGTGTCGGTGGTCAGGTAGGAGTCGCGCCAGCGCTCCACGAAAAGGTCGAAGAGGGCCTTGGGCACGGTGAGGGTCAGCTCGTCGGTGGCCAGGAACTTGCGCTCCGAGGGGTCCAGCCCGCCCAGAACGGCCTTGAGCCTGCCCTGCGAGAGATAGTGCAGAGGCCAGGTGGTCATGCAGGCGCAGCCCGCCCCGAAAGGGCTCATGAGTGCCTCGAAGTCGCCGGTGACGAAGCTGGCCAGGAAGCCCAGCCCGCAAAGCTGCTCCGGGCGCACGAAAAAGGTGATCGTCTCCGGGGTCTCGCCCGACTCGAAGGCGCTCAAGGGCTTGAACACGCGGAAGCGGGCAGGGGCCATGCGCGGCGGGATCTCCTCGAAGAGGCGGCGCGCCGTGGCGGGGTCGGGCAGGTAGCGCTCGCCGTGCACGGGCGTGCCGGGGACGCCCGTGCTCACGTAGCAGGTGATGAAGTCCAACTGCGGGGCGTGGAAGCCCAGGTAGAAGGAGGCCCCGGGGCAGCCGTAGCGGGCGGCCTCGAAATAGGCCGGGAGGTTCTTGCGCCGGGCCAGCCAGAGGTTGCCCAGCACGCAGGAAAAACTGCCCCACACGGCCTGCCAGTCCATGGCCCCGGCCTGTTCCAGCTCCCGCGAGACGGGCGGTCCGGCCTTGGGCGAGTAGCCGGATGCGGGTTCCTCGTCGGTGGAGTGCATGCCGTAGGGCTCGCCGTCCAGGTCCAGGACTTCCAGGAACGCCTTGGTCTCGTCGGTCATGACGCGCCTCCTCGCGGTGGGCGGGTTGTGTGGTTCGCGGCGGCGGGGTTCGGTTCAGGAGAGCACGTCGCCCACGCGCACCTGGGCCTCCACCACCAGCCCGAGCTTGTCCATCTTGGCCAGAAGCGTGGGGCGCGAAAGCCCCAGGAGCCTCGCGGCGTGGGTGCGGTTGCCCCCCGAGACGCGCAGGGCCTCGGCCACCACCAGGGCCGAGAGGCGGTCCACCGCGCGGTTGTGGAGGTCCGGCCCGCCGGCGGCCACCACGGCGCGCACCCAGGCGTCCAAGGCGCCCTCCGCGTCGGCCGCGAGGTCGTGGGATTCCGCGGGAGTGCGCCCGGCGATGGCCGCGCGCACGTCGTCGGCGGAGATGGCCAGACCCCGGCTGAAAATGAGGGTCTTGTTGAGCACGTTGGAGAGTTCGCGCACGTTGCCGGGCCAGGCGTGGTCCTCCAGGGCTGCCAGCCCTCCGGGGGTGATGCCCGGGTCGCGGGCGTTCATGGCCCGTGCGTGGAGCCCCAGGAAGTGGGCGGCCAGCTGGGAGAGGTCCTCCTTGCGCTCGCGCAGGGGCGGCAGGACGATGCGCACCACCTGGAGGCGGTAGTAGAGGTCTTCCCGGAAGCGTCCCTCGGCCATGGCGGCTTCGAGGTCACGGTTGGTGGCGGCGATGATGCGCACGTCCACGGGTACGGGGCCTTTGCCGCCCAGGCGCTCGATCTGCTTTTCCTGGAGCAGGCGCAGGAGCTTGGCCTGCACGGGCAGGGGCATGTCGCCGATCTCGTCCAGGAACACGGTGCCGCCCTGGGCCTGCTCGATCTTGCCCGCGCGGCGCTGGGAGGCCCCGGTGAACGCGCCTTTTTCGTGGCCGAAAAGTTCGCTCTCCAGGAGCGATTCGGGGATGGCCACGCAGTTCACCACCACGAAGGGCCGGTTCTTGCGCGGCGAATAGCTCCACACGGCGCGGGCGGCCAGTTCCTTGCCCGTGCCGGACTCGCCCTGGATGAGCACCGTGGCCTCGGTGGCGGCCACGCGGCCCAGCTGCTTGTAGACCTCGCGCATGGCGCGGCTCTGGCCCACGAGGCTCACGCTGGGGGCCTCCCCTGCGTCCTTGGCTTTGGAGCCCCGGGCCTGGCTGGAGGCGTCCAGGGCCTGCTGGATGAGCCCCAGCATCTCGGGGATGTCGAAGGGCTTGAGGATGTAGTCGAACGCGCCCTTGTTCACGGCCTCGATGGCCGTGCCGGTGTCGCCGTAGGCGGTCATGATGATCACGGGGGTGGCCGGGTCGGCGGCCTTCATGCGCGCCAGGGCCTCCAGGCCGGAGATGCCGGGCATGCGCACGTCCATGACCACCAGGTCGGGCTTTTTGTCGGCCAGGGCGGCGATGCCCTCCTCGCCCGAGGCGGCGGTGAGGGCCTGGTGGCCCTCCTGCTCGATGAGCCGCGCGAAGCTCTGGCGCAGCCCGGGTTCGTCGTCCACCACGAGGATCACGCTCACGGTCGGTCCTCCCGGCGGTCATGGGCGCGCGCTAGTTCCATCTGGCCCTCCCCTGGGATTCGGAGTCGAAGGGCAGGGTGATGGTGAACTTGGCCCCGCCGCCCTTGGCCTGGGTGAGCGAGATGCTGCCGCCGTGTTCGGTGACGATGCGCCGGGCGATGGGCAGGCCCAGGCCCGTGCCCTCCTCCTTGGTGGTGTGGAAAGGCTCGAAGACGCGTTCGCGTTCCTCCTCGGGCACGCCGGGACCGGTGTCGGAGACGCTCAGCACGGCCACGCGGCCCATGGGCTCCATGAAGCCTTCGGACTCGTCCACGGTGATGGTCCCGGGGCCTTGCATGGCGTCCATGGCGTTGGCGAAGAGGTTCACGAGCACCTCCTTGAGCTGCTCGGGGTCGATGAGGATGGGGCGCAGGGGTTCTTCGCGCTCCACGTGCACGGTGATGCGCTGGGCGTCCAGGCGCGGGCGCATGAGCTGCACGGCGGCGGCCGTGACGTCGGAGGGCGAGGAGCGCGCCAGCGTGAGCTTGGGGGGGCGGGCGTATTCCAGGAAGTTCTGGATGATCAGGTCCAGGTGCTTGATCTCCTGGGAGATCACCTCGAAGTCTTCTCGTTGGTTCTCGCTGAGGTCCAGGGAGCGCTGGAGCGAGAAGAGGCGCATCTTCACGGAGGTGAGCGGGTTGCGGATGGAGTGGGCCACGCCTGCGGCCATCTTGCCCACGGTGGCCATGCGCTCGGCGGCCTTGAGGGTGGCCTGGCTTTTTTCGAGCTTGGATCGGGCCTGCACGGCGCGCTCCAGCAGGCCGTGCATGCGCGTCTCCAGGGCGGCCACCTCGTCGGGGCCGGCGGGCTGGTCCTCGCCCTCGGCCAGGCGGCGAATGGGGCCCAGGATCTGGCGCGAGAGCACCAGGGCCAGCACGAGGCCCAGCAGGAGCGTGAAGGGCACGAACACCGTGGCCATGGTGTTGGCCAGCTCCATGCGGCTCAGCCCCTCGGCGCGGTCTCGGCTCAGGCCCGCGCGCAGCGAATCGAGAAAGAGCTCGCACTGGGTGATGAGCGCGTCGAAGCGCTTGCGGGCGGCGGCGTGGATCTGGGACGCGCCCTGGCGGTTGCCCGCGTTGAGCAGCTCCACCACGCGCTCGCGCTCCACGGTGAGGCGCAGAAAGCCCGACTCGATGTCGTTGACGAGCCTGCGCGTGGACTCGTCGTCCACGAAGGAGCGCACCTTGGAGAGCTCGCGCTCGAATGCGGATTGCTGCTCGGAGAGCCGCGTGAGCCAGGACTTGTCGAAATCCAGGGAATAGTAGGTGAGGAAGCCGCGCTGGGCGGCCAGGGAGCTTTCCAGGCGCATGGCGGCGTCGAGGGCGTGGACCTGGCGGTCGAAGACGCCGGACAGGAACGTCTGGATGCGGGTGCCATACCAGAGCATGAAGGCCCCGCCGCCCACGGTGACGGCCAGGAGCAGGCCCAGGACGAGATAGATGCGCAGGCGCAGGGACACGTGGAGACGCATAGGGGGGATATTGCGGGCGCGGGCGGGGAAGTCAAGGCCGGGAAGCCGGGACCGGGGACTTCCGGCCCAAGGGAGGTGCGGCCGACGTGTTGCGCTGCTCGGAGGATGGGGGTAACCCGGATGGAATGGAAAATCTTGCGCGTCTGCGGCGCGCCTTCAAGGAGAACAAGCTCATGCACTTCCGCGCAAAGGCCGTGTCCGGCGTTCTGGCTGTCCTCGCCCTGTCGCTCTGCGTCTGCCTGCCCGTCCAGGCCAAGGAGAAGAAGAAACCCCAGGCCCCGGATGTGGACGCAAGGGCCGTTTCGCTCCTGGAAAAGAGTTGCCATGCCCTCGCCGCGCTCAACGAGTACTCCTTCGAGGCCGACGTCACCCTGGACAAGGTCTACGGCGATGGCTCCAAGGTGCAGGCCGGCAGGCGCATGGAGGTGCGCGTGCGGCGGCCCGGGGCCTTCCGCATCGTCACCGACGGCGACGACATCCAGGTGCTCTCCGTGTTCGACGGCAAGGCCTTCAGCCTTCTCTTGCCAGACCGCAAGGCCTACGCCCAGCTCCCGGCGGCAATGGACACAGACGCCCTCATGGACATGCTGTCCGCGTCGTACGGCATCGAATCCACCCTGGGCGATCTGATCTCCAACAAACCCTGCGACAGGCTCAAGCCCGAATCCAGCTACTACGTGGGCAAGGCGAAGGTGGCGGGGACGGTCTGCGATCAGCTCTTCTTCCTGGGCAAGGACGTGGACTGGCAGATCTGGTTGGAGGACTCGGCCACGCCCTATCCCCGCAAGATCGTCATCACCGAGAAGCGCCAGGCGGGCGCGCCCCAGTTCTCAGCCGTGCTCTCGAACTGGAAGGGCGGCCCGCAGCCCGCCGGGTCCTTCGAGTTCGAGCCGCCGGCCGGGGCCGTGCGCGACGACGCCATCATCACCGGCAAGCAGCCGGGGAAACAGTAGGAGGACGCCATGAGCATCCCCGACGGATGGAACGTGCGCGTCGAGGCGTCCCCCGGCGCGGCGTGGTGCACGGTGATCTTCACCGTGCTCTTCGTGGCGGCCCAGTGGCTCGTGGTGGCGGACTTCGCCCTGGCCCAGCGCCGGGGCGGCGGTCCCAGGGGCGGCTACTCCGCCGCGCGCGGCAGCGTGGCCACGGGGCCGCGCGGCGGTGTGGCGGTGCAAGGCCCCAGGGGCGGCGTGGCCGCCAGGGGGCCCTACGGCGGCGAAGCCGTGCGCGGCCCCAGGGGCAACGCGGCGGCGCGCGGCCCGGGCGGCGCGGCGGCGGCGCGCGGTCCCTACGGGGCTGCGGCGCGCGGCCCAAACGGCAACGTGGTGGCCGCCCCGCGCGGCTGGGTGGCCCCCCCGCCCCCGCCCGTGCCAGTGCCCGTGCCAGTGCCCGTGGCCCCGGGCTACTACGGCGGATACGGCTACGCTCCGGCATCCGGCGTGGCGGCGGGCATGGCCCTGGGGGCCATGCTCACGGTGCTTCCGGCCACGGCGGTGGCCATCGCCAAATCGAACAAGGAAACGGTCTACGTGGTGGAGAACAAGTGCTACCGCGAAGTGATCCGCGACGGCCGCAAGGTCTACGAGCAGATCCCCTGCCCGTAAGGCGCGGACAGAACGCCGAAAGGGCCGTCCCCCGAGGGGCGGCCCGGTCAGCCCACGCGGTCGAGCAGTTCGTCCAGGCGCTTGGCCACCTCGTCGGGGGTGAGCCTCCGGGGCGGCAGGGGCAGGTGGGCGTTGCGCAGCGCCAGGGGCACGCCCACGTGGCGCGCGGCGCGGGCCAGGGCCTCCTCCACGGCGTGGAGGCGCTCGTGCAGGTTGCCAAGCTCCCGGGCCGTGGACAGGGCGGCGAAGCGGTCGGACCCCGTGCGGCCCACCACCGCGTCGGGCAGTGCGTCGCGCAGGGCGTCGGCCGCGCTCAGGAGCAGGGCGTCGGCCTTGTCGTGCCCGAATTGCGCGTTCACCTCCCGCAGCCTGGCCAGGTTCCACACCGTCATCACGGCGGGCTGCTTCTCCCTGGCCCAGGCGTGCAGGCGCTCCTCGGCCAGGCCCAGGAAGCCGTGGCGGTTGTGCAGGCCGGTGAGCTGGTCCTGCCCGGCCATGGCCCGCTCGCGGTCCCAGAGGTTGAGGAGCTGCACGATGAGCAGCAGAAACGACAGGTACGACAGGCTGTGGGAGATGAAGCTGTAGGCGTGGAAGGCCCACTGGTCGTAACGCCGCCCGGCCAGCCAGTCGGTGAACTCCACCGAGAGGGCGCAGGCGAAGGCCGTGGCCACGCCCACCCGCCAGCCCCCGGCCACCGTGAGCATGATCAGCGGCGTGACGTAGACCACCGTGAGGTTGATCTCGTAGCCCGTGGCGTAGTCCAGCCAGGCGATGGCCAGCAGGTAGGCCACGCCCTGCAGGGCCGTGCGCAGCTTGTCGCGGCGCATGGCCTTGATGCGGTCGGACCACCAGGAATGCAGGGGAGGCAGGGGCATGGGGGCTCCTGTGCGTTGGCGTTGCGCGCTTGGCCCAGGATAGCGCGCGGTGGGGGCTGAATCCAGAGGAAAGTGGGGACGCCGGAAAGCGCGGGCGAGTGTTGCCAACGCGGCGGATTCGGGGCATCACGGGGCAAACGCCAACCAAAGGCCGCGCCATGCCGCTTACGCCCGAACTGCCCGACAAGATCTACAAACGTTCGCTCATCTCCTGGGTGCTCACCAGCAACATGAAGCTCCAGGGCATCCTGTTGGCGGTCATCGTGGTCACGGTGGCCATCCGGGTGCTGCCCCTGGAGATGCAGAAGAAGATCATCAACGAGGCCATCGGGCAGCAGAAGGTGCATCTGCTCATCATGTATTGCGGCTACTACCTGGCCGCCGTGGTGAGCGCCTCGGCCCTGAAGTTCGCCATCAACGCGCTGCAGACCTACATCGGCCAGGAAGCCCTGGCCGACATGCGCAAGAAGCTCTACGCCCACATCCTCACGCTGCCCATCGGCTTCTTCCGCAAGGCCAGCCCGGGCATGATCGTCTCCTCGCTGGTCACCGAGGTGGCCAACGCGGGCGACTTCATCGGCCAGGCCATCGCCGTGCCCGTCACCAACATCCTCACGCTCCTGGCCTTCGCGGGGTACCTCTTCTACCTCAACCCCCTGCTGGCCGGGCTCTCCATGGTGCTCTACCCCCTGGCGCTCGTCTTCGTGCCCATGATGCAGAAACGCTCCAACGCCGCCAACCGCGAGCGCGTGGACACCGGGCGCAAGATGTCCACCATGATCGGCGAGACGGTCCAGGGCATCCACGAAATCCACGGCAACGCCTCCTTCCGCCACGAGAACGCCCGCTTCGGGGCCATCACCGACAAGCAGTTCAAGGTGCGCCTGCGCTGGAACCTCTGGAAGTTCGGCATCAAGAACTCCAACAACTTCTTTCAGTCCCTGGGCCCCTTCGTGCTCTTTCTGGTGGGCGGCTGGCTGGCCATCAACGGCCGCTTCGACCTGGGCGCGCTGGTGGCCTTCCTCTCGGCCAACGACAAGCTCTACGATCCCTGGAAAGAGCTCATGGACTTCTACCAGACCTACCAGGACGCCACCGTCAGCTACAACCGCGTGATGGAATACTTCGCGGAAGACTGCGAGTTCGCCCTGGAGCCTGCCGAGGAGCGCGCCCCCCTTGTCCTGCCCGGCAAGGTGGAGGTGAAGGACCTGATCATGGAAGCCCCGGGCGGCATCCGGCTGCTCAAGGGCGTGAGCGTTGGCGTGGAGCCCGGACAGCATCTGGCCCTGGTGGGCTTCTCGGGCTCGGGCAAATCCACCCTGGCGTTGTGCATCGCCCAGATCTACAAATATTCCTCCGGGTCCTGCCAGGTGGGCGGGCAGGAGGTGGCCGCCATGGCCAAGTCCGACCTGGCCGAGAACATGGGCTTCGTGCCCCAGCACCCGTTCATCTTCGAGGGCTCCATCAAGGAGAACCTGCTCTATTCCGTGAACGCGCGCTTCGTCTCCAAGGGGCTCGACCCCGCCGACAACGAACCCAGCCTGGACCGGCTCATCGAGGTCACCCAGCAGGTGGGCCTGTTCCTGGACGTGCTGCGCTTCGGCCTGAACACCGTGTTCAAGAAGGGCCGCAAGGAACACCTCGTGGCCAAGATCATCGCCATCCGCGAGGCCTACTACGCCGACCAGGGCGAGGAACTGCGCGGCCTGGTGGAGTTCTTCGACGAGGGGCGCTACCTGCACCACTCCTCGGTGGCCGCCAACATCCTCTTCGGCAACCCCAACCAGGAAGCCTGGCTCCCCGAGAACCTGGCCGACAATCCCGACTTCCTGCGCTTCCTGGACGAGGCCAACCTGACCCTGCTCCTCCTGGAGCTGGGGCGCGACCTCACCGTCCAGACCGTGGACATCCTGAAGAACGTCCCGGACGCCGACGCCACCTTCTTCGAGCAGACCCCCGTGCTCCCCGAGGAGTTCGAGTCCTACGCCCAGTTGGCCGAGCGCCTGGAGCGCGCCAAGGTGATGGACCAGGACGAACAGGGCAAGGCCATGCTCCTGCGCCTGGCCCTGCGCTTCGCCCCGGGCCGCCACGGCATCGTGCGCCTGCCCGACATGGCCGAGCGCATGCTCCTGGGCGGGCGCGCCCTCTTCATGGAGCGCATCGCCGCAGAGGACCCGGAACGCGTCAGCTTTTACCGCCGCGACAACTACATCCACACCCAGACCATCCTGGACAACATCCTCTTCGGCAAGCTCAAGAGCGAAAGCTCCAAGGTGCTGGACCGGGTGAACAAGACCATCATCAGCCTGCTCATCCAGGAGGACATGCTGGAGCGCATCGTGGAGCTGGGCCTGGACTTCCAGGTGGGCACCGCCGGCGACCGTCTCTCGGGCGGGCAGCGCCAGAAGGTGGCCCTGGCCAGGGCCTTCCTCAAGGAGCCGCCGCTCCTGCTCCTGGACGAGGCCACCTCCGCCCTGGACAATGCCGCCCAGGCGCGCATCCAGAACCTGCTGGACTCCAAATGGAAGGGCCGCTCCACAGTGATCGCCGTGGTGCACCGCCTGGACACCATCAAGGGATACGACAAGATCGCGGTGATGAAGGCCGGTCAGCTCGTGGAAACGGGCTCCTACCTGGAACTCATGGCCAAGAAGGGGATGCTTTATGAGCTCGTCAACGGAAACAAAGCCGGACACTAGCTCCTGCGCCTACGCCGATTATCTTGAAGTCCTGCGGGAGTTGCCCCTCTTCGGCGGCGTTCCCCTGGACGTGTGCAAGGTGCTGGCCTACCTGAGCGTCGCCGAGACCCATCAGCCGGGCGACTACCTGATCCGGCAGGGGGAAACCGCCGACGCCTTCCATTACCTGAGCTGCGGCCGCGTGGAGGTCATGCGCCAGACGGGCGGCGAGGCCGTGGTCCTGAAAACCCTGGAGCAGGGAGACAGCCTGGGCGGGCTGGCCCTGATCCTGGGCGGGCGGGCCAACTTCTCCGTGCGCGCCGTGGAAGAGACGGTGAGCATGGCCCTCACGCGCGACAAGTTCCTCAAGACCGTCAAGCGCTTCCCCGAGCTGGAGCCCGCGTTGCTCCAGGCCCTGGCCGCCCATGTGCTGGACTGGGAGGAACGCTTCATGACGCGCCGCCCCGACGCCGTGCAGGCCATGGGCGGCGACCTGGGGCTTACCCTGTTCTAAGGCGCTCCGGAACGGGGAACCTGTGCGGTTCCCCGTTTGACATGCCCATGCAAGACGGATAGAGCGCGCAAAACGTCCAGGGAGCCCTTGATGAAAGACCCCCACGTCCTCTTTGCCGACTACGCGGCCCAGGAAGGGCTCAAGATGACGCCCCAGCGCCGTCACATCCTGGACGTGTTCCTGCTCCAGGAGGGGCACGTCACCTCCGAGGAACTCTACGAGCGGGTCAAAAAGTCCTACAAGACCATCGGACAGGCCACGGTCTACCGCACGCTCAAGCTGCTCTCGGGCTCGGGCGTGGCCAAGGAGGTGGACTTCGGCGACGGCGTGACACGCTACGAACGCCACCTCGACGAAGGCCACCACGACCACCTGATCTGCGAGCGCTGCGGCGCCAACGTGGAAGTGCTCGACGAAACAATCGAGAAACTCCAGGAAGAGGTGGCCGCCCGCCACGGCTTCACCCTGACCCGCCACAAAATGTATCTCTACGGCGTCTGCCCCGCCTGCCGGGGCGGCCGCTGACGCGAGCCCCCCGCATGTTCGAAGACGCCCCCGACCGGCCTTCCCAGTTCGACCAGGTGGCCCGCACCTGGGACGACAACCCCGCCCGCGTGGAACTGGCCCGCGTGGTGGGCGCGGCCATGGCCGAATCCCTTGGCCTGGACGGCACGCGCACCGTGTTGGATTACGGCGCGGGCACCGGCCTTGTCTCCCTGTGGCTGGCCCCGCGCGCGGCCCGCGTGGTGGCCGCCGACACCTCCGAGGCCATGCTGGAGGTGCTGCGGGAAAAGGCCCGGGCGGCCGGGCTGGACACCCTGGTCCCGTTGCACTGGAATTTCGAGCAGCCCTGGCCCCGGGAGCTGCCCCGTCCCGAGGCCCTGGCCGCCTCCATGGTGCTGCACCACGTGCGCGACGTGCCCTCCGCGGTGCAAGCCTTCCACGCCCTGCTGCCTGAGGGAGGCCGCGTGGCCGTGGCAGACCTCGCGGTGGAGGACGGCAGCTTCCACGGAGAAGGCATGCACGCCTTCCACAAGGGCTTCGAGCCCGAGGCCCTGGCCTCGCTCTTCGCTGCGGCCGGCTTCGGACGCGTGCGCACCCGCGAGGTGCACCGCCTGGTGAAGCCCGGTCCGGACGGGCAGCCCCGCACCTACCCCGTCTTCCTGCTCAGCGCCCGTCGCTGAGGCCCGTCCGGCTGCCGCGCCGCGCCGCGCCGTCACCCTGGCCTGGCGCGCGAGGCGCATCCAGGTCGCTGCCGGTCTGCGGGGGCTTGGCCGCCTGGGCGGGGAACGCCGCCGCCGCGCGAAGCGGCCCCCGGTTTCCACGTGCGCTTTGTCGATCTGCATGGCAATCCGTCATGTAGGAAACAACCAACATCGCAAGAGGTGTTCATGTTCAGAGCAATGGATTCTGTCGTTATGCATAGCAAGGGCTTTTGCACAACGACTTGATTTCCCGGCAAGAGCTCTTGCTCGTTCCTGACGATGTTTGGGAGGAGCACGATGAGCTACAAGAAGGCGAGCGATGTCCTGCCGCGCTCCTTGTTGAGCGCGGTTCAACAGTATATAGACGGCGAGTGCCTCTATATCCCGCGCAAAGCGGACGGCAAGCTTCCGTGGGGTACCCATACGGAAACCCGGGAGGCGCTCCGGGCGAGAAACAGGGAGATTCGGGCCAGACGCCTGGCGGGCTGTTCCGCCGTCGAGTTGGCCAGACAATACTTCCTGTCGACAAAGGCTATCTACAAAATCCTCAACGCCGACAAAAACGGCTGACATCCGGGAGCGCCCTGATCTGGTTCAGGGCGCTTTCTTGTTTCGGAAACGTCTCGTGGAGTGCATTCGGGGCCAGTATGCGGGAAGAATGTCCTTGAACATTCACAGGAACAAAGGGGATGACCATGGACACGCCGTTTACCGACAAGTACGACAAGGCCTTTCTTCTGGACGCCATGATGGGGCCGAACGCCATGCGCATCATGGAAGAAATGGCGCACGACCTCCCTCTTTCTCCAGGAATGCGAGTCCTCGACCTGGGTTGCGGAATGGGAATATCTTCCATCCTTCTTGCGGAAAAATTCGACGTGACGGTGTTTGCGGCCGACCTGTGGATCGCTCCCGCCGAGAACGCGAAGCGCTTCGCTAGCCTGGGGCTTGGTTCGCAGATCTTTCCCTTCCTGGTTGACGCAACGCAAGAGATTCCGTTCGCTCAGGACTCTTTCGACATGATCCTCAGCGTGGATGCCTATCAATACTTCGGCGCCAACGAGACCATGCTTCCGAAGCTCCTGCCGTTGGTGAAGCCAGGCGGCCATGTGGCCGTCGCCGTTCCCGGATTCAACCAGGATTTCCCCGAGGGGGGCTTGCCCCCGGAAATCCGGCCCTACTGGACTCCGGAGTGGTATTTTTATTCCCCCGGCTGGTGGCGGGCGCTCTGGGCGAAGGAACCCGGCCTGGAAATAACCGTGCTGCGCGAAATGGACTCGTGCCAGCAAGCCTGGGACGAATGGCTTAAATCCCCCAATCCCTATGCCCAGGGGGACAGAGCGATGATGGACGCGGGTGCGGGAAAATACTTCAACATCATCCAACTGGTGGGTCGAAAGGTTTGAGATTGGCCCGCGAAACGCGGAAGGCCCCGTGCGCGGACACGGGGCCTTCATGTGCGGCCCTTGGGGATCAGGCCTCGGGAGGGGACGTTCTATTGCCCCGGCGGCGGGGGCGGGCCTTTGGGGTCGCCTGGGGAGATCCAGGGCGGCGGACCGGCCGGTCCCGGCGGCGGGGGCGGTGGGCCTCGGCGTCCGTCCGGCGGCGGGGGCGGCCCGGGAGGGCCGGAGAGCATGCGCTTGCGGTGCTCGCGCAGACGCACCATGATTTCTTCGTGCTTGCGGGCCTGCTCGGGGGTGAGCAGGGCGCGGATGCGCGCCTGGTACTCCTCGAAGATGGCGTCCTCGGCCTCCAGGAAGGGCTTGCGGGCCTCGGCGGTCCTGGCGAACATCTCCTCCACAAGGGGTGTGAGGGCCTTGCCCTGCTCAGCGCTGAGCCCCAGGTCCTGGGTCATGCGCTCCACCACGAAGGCCGCCGGTCCCAGGCGCTCCATGCGCCCGAAATGGCCGAAGGGGCCGCCGAACCAGACGCGCCAAGCCTCCATGCCCAGCGCGCCCACGGCCATGCCGCAGACCAGCAGGGCCAGGGCCAGAAGCCATCCTTGCGTGCGCGTCACGTGGCCTCCTAGAGCGCCAGCCAGCGGGTGACGGCGTCGCCGGAATAGGTGGCGGCCAGGGCCAGTTCGCCAGCGCGTCCCATGCCCGAGAAGGCCAGCGCCCCCAGGAGCAGGGCCGCGGCGAAGCCCGAGGCCAACAGCGGCCGGGCCACGCCCGGCAGGATGTCCCAGAAGCTCAGGGAACGCCGGGCCTCGGCCAGGCGGGCCATGACGCGGGCTTCGAAGCCCGGCGTGGCGGACGCCTCCGGGTGATTCCGGAAAGCCTGTTCCATCAGCAGATCGAGACGGTGGAAATCCTTTTCCCCGTTCATGCGGTCCCTCCAGCCATGCCGGCCCCCCGCAGGGCCTCGGCCATGGTTTTTCGCGCCCTGTGCAGACGCACTTTCACCTTTTCCACGCTCCAGCCGAGCATGGAGGCGATTTCCGTCAGTTCGTGGTCGCCCGCGTAGAAGAGCCCCAGGGCGATCCTGTCGTCGGGCTTCACGCGCCCCAGGAGCCAGGTCACCACGGAGCTTGCTTCCTGGCGGCGAACCATTTCCTCGTGGCGCTCGCGTGATCCGTCGGCCAGGAAGGCGTCCAGCCAGGACTGGCCGTCCTCGCCCGCGAGGCTGAGCGAAACCTCCCCGCGCGACCCCGTCTCGCGCCAGTACCGGATGGCCCGGCGTATGGCCAGCGAGGAGAGCCACGCCCGGAACGACTCGGGCTGCTTGAGCTGCCCCAGCTTCTCAAAGGCCTTCACAAAGGCGTCCTGGGCGGCCTCCGGCACCTCGGCGGCGGGCATGTGCCTCCTGAGCAGGCCGAACAGGTAGTCCTGATGGCGTCTGACCAGGATGGCGAAGGCCTCGGTGCGGCCTTCGAGCACCATGCGCACGGCCCGGGCGTCGTCGACGGCCCCGCCGGAATCCGAATCTGGCACGTTCTTCATGGTCTCCTGGCCGCGCGGTTGGGGACTCCCCTCCCCCCTGCGGGCCGTCCGTCCCCGCATGAGCGGTCGCGGTCCGATTCCGGGACGCCTGCCGGCAGAGTGCTCTCTGGCCGGTATCGGGTCAAGTCGGGGGACTTGATCCGGTTGCGCATGCCGGTCAAAGTACTAGAGGGGCTGGGAGGGGGCGGGGTTACGCGGAGGAGCTGGGTTGCGACGAGGCCGTTGAGGAGCCGTCCGAGACGGCTCCGGGGCTGCCCCTTCCCGGACATGACGAGGGGCTGCGTCTGGCGGGCGCAAAGTCGCACGGAAACGGAAGGTTGTGGCGTGACGAACAGCGTCGGCGAAAGGTGTTTACATTGCGCCGGGCATGTGTAAAATATCGAGTGTGTGGCATCGAACAACGTGTGGCGGCCCTGGGCTGCCACAACATCAGGAGGCCGGATCATGAAGCGATCCACGAATTAACATGGTCTCACTCGAGTGACGGGCGCGCGGGCAACCGTCGCGCCCTTTGTCTGCCCAAGACACCGACTTTTCGGCATGCCCGGCAACCTTGCGCTGGGCGCGGAGCGCTGCAGCGCGGCGTTGCCGCCTGAAAACGGCTTCTGCTCCTTCGGACTTGGGCTTCCGATGCGGTTTCGGGAGCCCGGGTTATAGGAGCTTCCTCCACTTTGTCGTCCAATTGAGCTGCGGCATGGACGGCAGGCCTCCCTGAGGGCAGGACGGGAGCAGAGCGGCTTTGCCTCCCGGGGGTACGCCCCGCAGGCTTTTCGCTTCCTTTGTGTTCAACGTACTGAGGGCGCGCCGAGTACTCGGCGCGCTCTCAGCTTGATGACAAACCCCGAAACGGGGTTTGTGGGAGCCGCTTACGGGCGGCAAAGCCGCCCTGCTCCAGGCTGCGCTTCGCGCAGGGCTGCAGAAAATCCGCAAAGCCGTCTTTTCAGCAGCCTCAGGGCGCGCCGAGTACTCGGCGCGCCCTCAGCTTTTGCGTGACCCGTCACGCCTGAAGCTTCAACCCGCGGGCTGGACGCCGGACGATGTAGCTCGCTTCGCTGGGAAAGCGTTTGCCCGCAGGTTGACCGATGGAAATGGTTCCTAGGCTTTTTCCTGCCAGCGGATGTTGAAGACGATCCCCGGAAGCAGCCAGCCTTTCGCCTCGATCTTCAGCCGGTTGCCCCTGATGGTCATCTTGCAGATGTCGTCTCGGCAATCCTCCATGTTGATCCTCTCCCGGACGCCCTTGTACAGTTGCAGCAGTCCGCACTCCGGGGTGTCCTTGAAGACGTATCCGTCGGGCAGGTTCATGATCAGCGTATACCCGTAGGTTGGCTCGTAAATAGTGGCCGTGAAGACGTTGTCGTCCACGCAGCTGAGCGCGTTCTCCTCGGTGAAGACGGGAACGAAAGGCCTGCGTACCGAAAGTTGCTGGTAGAAACTGTAGGTCGTCCATTCCGAGTCCGCGTAGATGAAGAAGCCGCTCTCGTTCTCCAGGGGTCTGCGGTTGGTCGGAATGGCGGGGATGAGTTCCTCGTTGTCGACAAGGATGCTGATCTTGTGTTTGTCCTCGTAGGCGCTCATGATGGATGAGGACCAGAAGAGGGGAAAGATCCCGAACCCGTCTCCGTCACGGTAGAGCGGATGATGGATCTTGAACTGCGTTTCCTCGTGCCAGGCGAAATGGCTCGCTATGTCGCTTTCGCGGATGTCGATCCGCTTCTCCATCATAGACCGGTGCGGCGTCTTGCAGAAGGGCTGGAGGATGTTCTTCGCCACATAGTGGTAGAGACTCTGCTTCTCCATGTAGGAGTGAACGCCGTAGGCGTTCTCCGTGAACTGCTGCTCCAGAGCTTCGTAAGGAAGCTGTTTGCTCGTGTAGCCGTTGATCGAGTCGGACACGTTCTTGAGATGTTGCGAGACATCGGAGAACATCTTCTCTGTCGGCTCCATCAGGAAGTATTCCCACACCTCCTTGAAAACGGCCCTTACGAAGAAGGAGAGGAAGGGAAAGCCTACCAGGAGATACGCCAGGAGCTCGGCGGGATGCTTGATGGCGGCGATGAACCGGCCTGCCGTCGAGTGGGCGTACTCGTCGCCGTTTGCATAGCCTGCCTTCAAGGTCCCCTCGACGATTTCCGGAGCCGCCAGAAGGACGACCCCCGCGAGGATGGCCAACATGGCGTTCAGGAGTTGTTTTTTGAGATCGGGCCGCACGCCGTCACCTCCTGGATAAAGTGGAACCGGAAAATATCGCTGTTCAACATGTCAATAGGCTTTGCCGATCGGCTTGTCAATGTCTGCGTGGTTTCCACGAGCGGACAAAACGAAACCGCCCGGCCTTGCGGCCGGGCGGTCTTCTTGCCGGAGCGCGAACCCCGGGGACGGTGTTCGCGGGAGTCGCTGCCGGGCGGCAACGCCGCCCTGCTCCAAGCTGCGCTTCGCGCAGGGTTTCGGGCGGGGCCGACCCTGCCCGAAACCGCCGGACCGCCCGGCCTTGCGGCCGGGCGGTCCGGGGAGGGATCGGCGCGAGGGACGCGCCTTAAGGGAAGAGGAGCGTGCCGACCTGGAAGATGGCCACGGCCAGCACGAAGGCAAAGACGGTGTTGAAGGTCATGGAGAACACGGCCCACTTCCAGGAGCCCGTTTCCTTGCCGATGGCCACCACGGTGGGGAAGCAGGGCGAGTAGAGCAGGATGAACACCATGAGCGCGAGACCGGCGGCCAGGGGGATGCCCGCCTGGGTGAGCTTTTCAGCCAGGGGATCGGCCTCTTCGGCCTCCACCGCTCCCAGGGAGTACGCCGTGCCCAGGGTGGACACGATGATTTCCTTGGCCGCGAACCCGCCCACCAGGGCGATGTTGGTGCGCCAGTCGAACCCGGCCCAGCGGCTCACGGGCTCCAGGGCCAGGCCCAGGCGTCCGGCCAGGGAGGCCTCAAGGGCGGCGGCGGCCTGTTCCTTCTCGATGTCTTCCAGTTGGGCCTGGAGCGTTTCCAGCTCTCCCTCGGCCTTGGCGGGCTCTTCGCCCTCGGCTTTGGGGGCCTCGGCGGTCTGCGCGTCGGCCTTGTCCGCTTCCTCGGCCCTGGCTTCGGCGGCCGGAGCATCGGGCTTGGCCTCAGCGGCTTCCTTGGCTTCGGGCTGGGCGGCCTCGGCGGCCTCCAGGGCGGCGATGCGCTCGGAGATCTCGGCTTTGCGGGCCTCGAAGACGTTCTCCTTGTCCTCGGGCAGGCCGGGGAAGGTCATGGCGGCCCAGACCACCACGGAGACGGCCAGGATCACCGTGCCGGCCTTCTTGATGTACTGCCAGGTGCGCTCCCAGGTGTGGATGGCCAGGCCGCGCAGGGTGGGCAGGCGGTAGGGAGGAAGCTCCATGACGAAGGGGGTGGACTCGCCGCGCACCACCGTGGAGCGCAGCATCCAGGAGACGCACAGGGCCATGGCCCAACCCAGCATGGTCATGCCGAACATGGCCTGGGCGGCGTGGTCGGGGAAAAACACCCCCGCCAGCAGGATGAACACGGGAAGCTTGGCCCCGCAGGTCATGAAGGGCGCGGTGAGGATGGTGGCGATGCGCTCCTTGGGGCTGCGCAGGGTGCGGCTGGCCATGACGCCAGGCAGGGCGCAGCCGCCCGCGATGCCGCCCGAGATGATGAAGGGCATCACCGAGCAGCCGTGCAGGCCGAAGATGCGGAACACCCGGTCGAGCATGTAGGCGATGCGCGCCATGTAGCCCGAGTCCTCCAGGAAGGCGATGAGCAGGAAGATGATCATCACCAGGGGCACGAAGCCCATCACGCCGCCCACGCCCGCGATCACGCCGTCCACCAGCAGGGAGCGCAGCATGCCGTCGGGCAGGGCGTCGTTCACGGTCTCGCTCAGCAGGCCGAAGCCCGCTTCCAGCCAGTCCATGGGCACTTTGCCCACGGTGAAGGTGAGCTGGTAGATCAGGTAGATCACCGCGAACATCAGGACGGGGCCCATCACCTTGTGCGTGAGCAGAAGGTCGATGCGGTCGGAGAACTCAACGCGGTCGCCCAGGTCGTCGCGCTTGAGCACGCCCTTGAGCACCGAGGCGATGTAGCCGTAGCGATAATCGGCCACCACGGCCTCGGGGTAGGTGCCCAGGGTGGCGCGCAGGTGGGTGGCCACCTGCAGCACGCGGGCTTCGAGCCACGCGGCCAGTTCGGGATCGGCGGCGCGGCCCAGCTCCATGATCTGGGAGTCGTTCTCGATGTATTTCAGGGCGATCCAGCGCGCGGGGTAGCGCTCCTTGAGGAAGGACTTGGCCAGGATGCGCGCGGTCATTTCGGTGATGGCGGGGTCCAGGTCCGGCCCGTAGGAGATTTCGAGCGGCTTCCACTGCCCCTTGGCCTCGCGGGCCGTCTGGGCGGCGGCCAGCGACAACTCGTGCACGCCCTCGCCGGTGCGGGCCACCAGCTCCGTGACCGGGCACCCCAGGATGGCGGAGAGGCGCTTCACGTCCACGTGCACGCCGTTGCGCCGGGCCTCGTCCATCATGTTCAGGCCCAGCACCAGGGGGATGCCCAGCTCCATGAACTGCACGGTGAGGTAGAGGTTGCGCTCCAGGGCGCCCGCGTTCAAAACGTCCACGACGGCGGCGGGCCGCTCTTCCACCAGGAAGTCGCGGGCCACCAGCTCTTCGGCGGAGTAGGCCGTGAGGGAGTACGCCCCGGGCAGGTCCACCACTTCGAGCACGGTGTCGCCAGCGCGCACGCGGCCCACCTTCTTCTCCACGGTGATGCCGGGGTAGTTGCCCACGTGGGCTCGCGCGCCCGTGAGGGCGTTGAAGAGCGTGGATTTGCCCGCGTTGGGGTTGCCGGCCAGGGCAACGGTGTGCAGGCGCAGGCCCTGATCGTGGAGGGGGGCGGCGCTCTCGGCGGCCGCGCGGTGCTGGGTCTGGCTCATGCCTGGTCTCCGTTCCTCTTGGCGACGAAAAGGTAGTCCGCCTCGTTGTTGCGCAGCGAAAGGGTGAAGCCTTTCAGGCGCAGGGCCACGGGATCGTTCAGGGGCGCGCGGCCCACGATCTCCACCTCCGCTCCGGGCACGAGGCCCATGTCGCGGATGCGTCTGCCCAGTTCTCCCTCCGCGGAGATGCGCGCGATGCACGCCTTCTCGCCGACGGCCATTTGCCGGATGGAACGGTGCTCTTTCATAAGCTTAAAGACCTTGAGAGTCAGTCTCAATTGGAGGGTTTTAAAAAAAGGTCAGCTGCCGCGTGAACAACCGCAGGCCCCGCCGCAACCGCTCCCGCCTGATCCGGCTCCGCCCGGAGTGGCCCCGGACTTGGGCATGGGCCCAAGCTCCTGGCAGCAGCCTCCGCCGGAGGATGAACCGGAGCACCCGCAACCGCCCCGAGTCCTGCCGCGCAGGAAGCGGCGCGCCAGGTACGCCCCTGCCAGCGCCACCAGCGCGGCGACGATGATTTTTTCCAGCATGAAAGCTCCTTTAAGCCTCGCGAATGTGGGAAACCATGACCCGTCCGGCCATTTCGGCCCCGAGGCAGAACTCTCCACCGCGCACGCGGATGCGACAGCAGTCCCCGTCGGCGCAGACGCGGGCCTCCACTCCGGGCGTGATGCCCAGGGCGCAAAGCCGCCCTCTGCAAAGGGGGTCTCCGTGCAGGTCTTCAATACGGACGACGCTGCCTTCAGGACAATCCTTCAGGGGGACCATGGCTATCCTTGCTTGGTTTGAATGGAGGCGATCGTGCATGGCCAACTGATAGTGCAAATGAGAGTCGATGTCAATCGGGAGGGGGGCGCGAAAAGCATGCGTCGCCTGTCCCGAGCGGTCCGGTAGCCCCGGGAGGTGAACCCGGGGAGCGATGGGGTCGGATCAGGCCAGGCCCAGTTGGGCCATGTGCGCGCGCAGATCGGCCATGCGCACCGGCTTGACCAGGTAGCCCGTGGCCAGGCCCTTGAAGAAGGCGTCGCAGACGTTGCGCTGGTCGTCGTGGGCGGTGATCACCAGGGTGGGGACTTCCCGGCCGGGAGGCACGCCCAGGGCCTTCTCCAGGGAGCGGATGGCCTTGAGGGCCTGCTGGCCGTCCATGACGGGCATCTCCAGGTCCAGGAGCACCAGGTCGTAGGGCTCGCCTTCCTTGTGGGCGAGTTCGAAGGCGGCGACGGCCTCCTGGCCGTTGACGGCCACGTCGGTCTGGCAGAGGTCGCGCAGGGAGCGCTGCATGAGCAGGCGATGGGCGATTTCGTCTTCCACGAGCAGTACGCGCACGGCGCTCCTCCGTCGGTCGTCCAGTATGGAATGCACTTTATGATGCGGGGGCCTGCTTGTCAAAAGGGCGGAAGAGCGATTCCCCCGCGCCGAGAAGCAGTTCCAGGCGGGCGTCGGAGAGCCTGAGGCGCGCCTGGAGCGCGGCGATCTCCTCGCCCGGGTCGAAAAGGGGGTAGTCGGAGCCAAAGAGCACGCGTTCCGCCGGGTGGCGGTCCAGGATGGCCGCCAGGAGCGCGTCGTCGATGAAGGGCAGGGTGGAGGAGGTGTCCACGTAGACCTCGCTGCCCGCCAGGTGCTCCAGGGCCTCGACCCAGTGCAGGTAGCCCCCCAGGTGGGCGGCGATCACGGTCAGGCCCGGAAAGTCCCGGTGGATGGCGGCCAGTTTGGCCGGGCAGGAGGGGTTCTGGTGGGGCGGCAGCCGGTCGCCCACGTGGAACATGGCCGTGAAGCGCCCGCGCATGGCCTCCAGTATGGGGCGCAGGGCCGGGTCGTCCAGGCGGAAGCCCTGGAAGTCGGCGTGGATCTTGATGCCCTGGATGCCCGCGCGTTCCAGGCGGTCCAGCTCGTCCTCGTAGCCGGGGAAGCCTGGGTGCATGGTGCCGAAGGGGATCAGGCGGGGCATGGTCCGGGCCATCTCGATGGCCCAGTTGTTGGCCGGGATCACCTGTGCGGGGGCCGTTGCCGCCGCGTGCACGGCGGCGCGGTCCAGGCCCGCGCGGTCCAGGCGTTCCAGGAGGTCGCCCGCCTCGCCCGTGCCCACGGGCCGGATGCCGTAGTGGCTTTCGAGCTGTACGAGGACCTTCTGGGCGATCTTGGGATGGAAGGCGTGGGTGTGGATGTCGAGGGTCACCGGGCGCAGAGTTCCTTGAGCCAGGACGGCACGGCCACGGGTTTGCCCGTGGGGTCCGTGCAGGCGTGCTGGGTTTGCCCCAGGCAGAGGAGCCGGGACGTTTCGGGGGGGCCGTAAACCTGGTAGGCGAAGGTGACGGAGGCGCGGCCCCAGACGCTGACGCCCGCGCGAACGGCCACCTCCTCGTCGTAGCGGGCCGGGGCCAGGTAGCGCACGGCCATCTCGCGCACGGGCAGCAGGAAGCCCCGGCGCTCCACCTCGGCGTAGGAGAGCCCGCGTTCGCGCAGGAAGAGGCCCCGGGCGCGCTCGAACCAGTGGGGGTAGTTGCCGTAGTAGACCACACCCATGGCGTCGGTTTCGCCGTAGCTCACGTGGAGGCGGAAGACCGCCTCGGGCGAGGGGAAGGGCTCGCCGGGGCGGATCACGAGGCCTCCGAGGCCCGGGCCAGGGCCCACGCCAAGAGTTCGTGGCCCGGTTCGATGCACAGCCCTCTCGCGGCGGCCTGGGCCTCGCTGAAGCGCTCCGAGCCGTTGGGGTTCAACCCCGGGGCGTGCAGCAGGAAGGGCACGGGGTCGTCCACGTGGGTGCGTTTGGCCAGGGGCGTCAGGTGGTCGCAGGTGATGAGGCACACGGCCTCGGGGAAGGCCTGGGTGAGGGGGGCCACCACGCGGGCGTCGAAGCGGGCGATGGCTTCGGCCTTGCAGGCGGCGTCTCCGCCGTGGCCGCACTCGTCGGGGCCTTCCAGGTGCACGAACACGAAGTCGCCGTGCTCCAGGAATCGGCCCGCGGCGGCCACCTTGCCTTCGTAGTCGGTGTCGAGCAGGCCCGTGGCTCCTGGCACGTCGAGCACCTCCATGCCCGCCGCGCGGCCCAGGCCCCGGATGAGGTCCACGGCCGAGACCACCGCGCCCTTGAGCCCGAAGGCCGCCTCGAAGGAGGGCAGGGTCAGGGTGCGGCCCTGGCCCCAGGGCCAGACGGCGTTGGCCTTGGTGGCGTTGTCCGGGCCTTCCAGCAGGCGCGCGGCGCAGCGCGTGAGGCTCCAGAGAAGGGGCGATGCGCCGATGGTCTCCAGGTCCCGGGCGATGGACTGGCCGGTGATGTCGTGGGGCGGGCGCACGGCGAGCCTGGCCTCGGGCGCTTGGGCCGCGCCGCGCTGCACGAGCAGGTGGCGGTACTGCACGCCGGGGTGGAGGGCGAAGGGACTGTAGGCGTCGGAGCAGCGGGCGCACTCCTGGTCCAGGCGGCGCACCAGGGGCACGGCGTCGGGCGTGGCGATGTGCCCGGCGGAGTAGTCGAGCATGGTCCCGGAGGCGTCGAAGCGCGAGACGCTCACCAGGTTGAGCCGCCAGACCAGGTCGTCGGGTTCCAGTTTCAGGCCCTGGGCGGCGGCCTCGATGGGGCCGCGCCCGGTGTGGTGGCGGGCCGGGTCGAAGCCCAGCAGGGCCATGTTGGCCACGTCGGAGCCCGGGGGCATGCCTGGGGGGATGGTGCGGGCCGTTCCCGTGACGCCCGAGGCGGCCAGGGCGTCCATCACCGGGGTTTCGGCGGCCTCCATGGCCGTGCCGCCGTCGATCTCGCCGGGCCAGCCGCCCATGCCGTCCGCCACCAGGAAAAGGACTTTGCGTTTCATTGCGGGTGCTCCCGGCGGCAGGAGTGGCCGTTTTCCCGGGAAATGTCAAAACCCTGGCCGCGCCGGGAGGGGGTTCCCCCCGGCGCGGCGGTCTATTTGGAGATCCAGAGGGCGGCCCCTTCGAGCTTGCGCAGGAGCGTCAGGCTCGTGGAGCCGAAGATGTTGGACAGGGTGTCGGGCTTGTCGGCGGAGCGGCCCACGGCCACGGCGGCGTACTCGCCGCGTTCGGCCTCCTTGAGGATCAGCCCGGCCGCGTCCTTGGAGGATTTGACCAGGTAGTCGATGCGCTCCTCGCTGATGCCGTTTTGCAGGAGCACCTCGCCGGTGCGGGCCATGATCTGCTCCACGCGCTCGCCCTCGGGCAGTCCCAGGGCGCGGTTGTGGAAGATGGTCACGGAGTGTTCGGGCTCGTCGCGCAGGATGAAGCCCACGTGGTCGGCCACGCGCAGGGCCTGCTCGGAGCCGTCGGCGCACAGCAGCACGTTGCGGCGGTGGCGCGCCGGGTTGCGGCAGACCCACAGGGGGAAGGTGATGGACTCCCAGAGCAGGCGGTGGGTGATGGAATCGTCGAAGATCTCGTCGAACCAGGAAAGGCCCCTTCGACCCAGGACCACGGCGTCGTAGAGGCCGCGTTCGGCCTCGGCCGCGATGTCCTTGACCGTGCCCAGCTTGGCCGGGGCGCTCTTGAGCTCCACCCGGTTCGCGGGGAAGCCCATGTCCAGGAGCCAGTCCCTGGCGGCGGCCAGAGCCGGGGGCGGCTGGCGGCAGCTCTGCCCGAAGGCCGGGTCCTGCCCGGGCTGGCAGTAGGGGGAGAGGCTCTCCTGAAATTCGCGTCCCGGGGCGGGCCTGGGCGAGACGTAGAAGAGGGTGAGCCGCGCCAGGTCGGTGCGGGCGAAGAAGCTGAAGACGAAGCGCAGCCCGAAGAGGGCGTTGACGTCTTCCGAGATGGTCACCAGCAGGTGTTTTTCGAGGGGCTGCATGGCGCTCCTTGCTGCGGCCGCGCGGGCGGCGCTAGTCCTGCCAGTGGATGCACTCGGCCGGGCAGGTGTCCATGGCCTCCTGGATGCACTCCTCGCCGCCGGTGGCGCTTTCGAGTTCCTGGGCCTTGCCGTCGTCGTTCATCTCGAAGGCGGCGGGGCAGATCTGCACGCAGGATTCGCAGGAGATGCATTCGTCCTGGTCGACATGGGGTCTGGGCATGGCGTTCCTCTCTTGTGGGAAGCGGATGGTTGCCGCGATGTTCCAGAACTAAAGCGGATGGAGGCGGGAAAGTCAAGCCGAGGGGGGGAGGCGTCAGGGAGCGGTCTTGAGCATGTTGTAGAGGATCTCGCGACCGTCCACGCGGTAGCGTCCCATCTGCACGAGGCGCTTGATTTCGGCGACGCGCGCGGCCCGTTCCTCGGGGCTTTCCGAGGGGAGGTCCTGGCGCTGGCCGGCGTTTGTGGGGTCTTTGAGTTCCATGGTGTCACCTGATGTTAAGCACGCAAACCATATCGGCCCCTGGGCCGGGGGCTTTAGTGCCTCGGGGGGGGAACCCGTGTGGGGGGCGGCGCAACCCCTTGCCTTGGTATGGAAACTTTTTTCAGGCCTTCTCAGGCCACGCTGGGAGGTGTCGGGGGAGCCGGGTCGAGCGGCAGCTTGAGGACGAAGATTGAGCCCTGGCCCGGTGCGGATTCCACTTCCAGGCTGCCCCGGTGGTTCTGCGCGATGATGAAGTAGCTCACCGAAAGGCCAAGGCCTGTGCCCTCTCCCAGGGGTTTGGTGGTGAAGAAGGGCTCGAAGACGCGCCGACGCACGGCCTCGTCCATGCCGGGGCCGTTGTCGCGGATGGTGAGCACGGCCATGCCGTTCTCCTGGCGGGTGGCGATGTGCAGGGCGGGCTCCGGGCGGTCGTCCTTCTGGCCGCACATGGCCTGGGCGGCGTTCTGGAGGATGTTCAACACCACCTGCTCCACTTCCTGGGGGGAGCAGGGCACGGGGGGGAGCGCCGGGTCGTAGTCGCGGGTGATGCGGATGCGCCGGAAGTCGAAGTTCTTTTTCATGTTGTAGTCGTTTTGGGCCAGCTCCAGGGCGGAGTCCAGAATCTGCGCGAGGTGCTGGGGCTCGTGGCGCGGCTGGCCCCTGCGGGCGAACTTGAGCATGTTGCGCACGATGCGCGCGGCGCGTTCGCCCGAGGTGCGCAGGGCCTCCAGGAGCATGGGGGCCTGGCGCGCCTGAAGGTAGCGCTCCAGGGCCTCCAGGGTGATGCCCGCCTCGCGCGCGGCGCGTTCGTTGGCGGCAAGTTCCCTGCCGAGGCGGCGCTCCAGGGTCTGGGCGTTCTGGAGCATGCCCGCCAGGGGATTGTTGATCTCGTGGGCCATGCCCGCCGCCAGGCTGCCCAGGGAGGCCATCTTCTCGGACTGGACCAGGAATTCCTCCATGCGGGCCAGTTCCGTCACGTCGTCCAGGCGCAGCACCGCGCCGCGTCCGGCTTCGCCACGGAGCGGGTAGACCGAGAGGTCCACGTGCAGCGTCTGGCCGTCCCTCTCCATGCGCAGCCGCCTGAGCGTGAGGGGCGCGCCCTGGGCGACGGCATCGCGCAGTTCCTGTTCCAGGTGCGTGAGGTCCGGCAGCACCTCCAGCAGGGGGCGGGAGAAGGCCTGGGCCGGGTCCACCCCGGCGAAGGAGGAGGCCGTGGCGTTGCAATGGGTGACGCCAAGGTCCTGGGAAAGGCCCACGATCATGGAGGGCATGGAGTCCAGGATGTTGCGCAGGGCGGCGCGGGTGGCGCGCAGCTGGGTCTCGGCTTCCTGGCGCAGGCGCACCTCCTGGCGCAGGTGTTCGTTGGCCTGGCGCAGTTCGGCCACCGAGGCGGAGAGCCCCGCGCGCATGGACTCCATGGCCCAGGCCAGGCGGTCCAGCTCGTCGGGACCGGAGGGGCCGGGCGGCGGGCGGTCCAGGACCAGGGGTTTGTCCAGGCCGCTCAGGGTGAGCCCGGCGGCGTGCACGGCCATGCGCCGGAGGTGCCGGGCCACGAGGGAGTAGAACAGGAAGAGGAGGGCGCCGGCCAGGAGCATGGTCCGGGTGGTCTCCAGGGCCGCGGCGCGCAGGGCGTCGGACTCTATGCGCTCGCGCCCGGCGTCGAGGCCCAGCACCAGGCGCAGCTGTCCCACGTCGCGGGCGACGCCCCGGAACTCGTAGCGCAGGGGGTAGGCGCGCTCCAGACGCTCGCGGCTTTCCTCGCGCCCGGCGGAGGCAAGCACCGCGCCCTCGCTCGTTACCTCGGCCAGCTCCACGTCAGGGAGGCGGTGCAGGCCGTCGAGCTGCATGCGCAGGGACTGTTGGTCCATGTGCCAGATGGCGTTGGAGAGGGTGTCCAGGTTCACCTGGCCCACCTGGACCAGGAGGGCCTGCTTTTCGGCCAGGAAGTCCTTGCGGCTGGACCACAGGCCCAGGCCCGAAAGCACCGCGGCCACGGAAAGCGAGAAGAGGAAGACCCACTTGGCCAGACGCCAGGAGAGGCCCTGGAAGATCGAGGCGCGCCCGGCGGGCATCAGGATTTGACGCGCCGCACGCCGTCTCCGGGGCGCACGGCCCCTCCCTGGAGCACGCGGGCGAAGAGCCCCTGGCGGGGCATGATGCAATCGCCCACGATGCGGCGGATCTCGCAGCCCTGGTGGCACTCCTTGCCGATCTGGGTGATCTCCAGAACCGCGTCCGGCCCCACGCCGATGCGGTCGCCCAGGGCCAGGCCCAGGGCGTCGAGCCCCTCCACGGCGAGGTTTTCGGCGAAGGAACCGGGGCCGATGGTGGGCAGTTGCAGGCGCATGCCCTCCATGGCGCCGAAGTCCAGCAGGCTCACCTGGCGGTGGCTTCCGGCGTGGGCGTCCCCGGCCACGCCGTGTTCCGCCACCAGTTCCACGGATTCAACGGGGGCCTTCTTGGCCCCCTTCCTGTCGCTCACGCTGACGGCCCTGACGACGGCCATACAAGCCTCCACGCGGGTCGCTGCCTGGCTAGTCCAGCTTTTCCATGGGGTAGTGATCGTCGCGGCCCGGCCAGATCATGAACACCTTGCCGTCTTTGGCGTAGAAGACCACGCCGTCGACGCCGGAGGTCATGCGGGAGCCGTCGATGGAGAAGCTGGCCCAGCCCTTGAAAGAGTTCTTCTTGTGGGAGTCGTAGTAGTAATAGACGGCGTACTTGTCGCCCTTCTTCACCAGACAGTACTGAAAGAGCCAGGGCCGCTCCAGGTTGCCGGGCTGGGGCCTGCGCCAGTGGCCCATGAGCGCGGGGTCGGGCGGGGCGGACACGGTGGCGTACTGGGTGGGCGTGCCGGCCACGTCCTCCGGGGCGATGGAGCGGATGCCCGTGCAGGACGCAACCAGAATCAGCGCGGTCAGGACGATCCAGGACAGCTTCAGGCGCATGGCAGCCTCCGGGGTTTCGGGCGCTTGCGCCCGGTTTTCATCCCATTTAGGGCGAAGATAGCCGGATTGTCCGGCCGTGTCATCCGGGGTTTTCCCCTCCTCCTCGTGCCGCGCCCCGGCGGATGCCGCCCGGGAGGGCCGCCCGGGCGCATCCCCGCGCGGAAGGCCGCGCCCCGTCAGTCCCCGGAGGGGTGACCCGCGCGCGCGCCGGGCGGGTCGGGCTCCTGGAGCAGGGGCTCGGCGGAGACGCGGCGGCTTTTGGCCGCCACGGCGTCCAGGATGGACCCGCGCATGCGCTCCAGGGCCTTCGTTCCCGCCTCGAGAATGGACGAAAAATCCTCCCCGGCCTCAAGCCCAGCGCGCTTGCGCGGCCGGGCCAGCACCACCACCAGTTCCTCGCCCGAGCTCTGCAGCGTCTGGAACATCTGGGCGCGCAGCATGGACTTGCGGAACGAGCGGATCACGTTGAGGTAGGATTCGCCTAGGCCCGCTGGCAGGGACGCGAAGTCGTCCTGGGCGTAGACGGCCACCACCACGTCCATGCCCCGGCGCGCGGCCTCCAGGGTGGGCAGGGGCTGGGTGTAGGAGCCGTCGGCCAGCCACTGCTCGCCGCGCACCAGGGGCGGCGTGAGGGGAAAGGGGTTGCCCGCGGCGTAGACGGCCTCGGCCAGGGAGCCCTGGTCCAGGGCCACGGACTCGCCGGTGCGCACGTCGGTGGCGGTGAGCACGGTCCGGGTGGACAGGTTCTCCAGCTGAAGGCCCCGGAAGACGCGGGCGTACACTCCGCGCAGGCGCGCGGAGTCTGCCAGGCCCGTCTCGGCGTTCACGCGGGGCGTCTGGCCCTGGTTGAGGAAGAGGGCCGCCGCCGGATCGAGTTCGGTGAAGAGGCGCTTGTCGCCCATGGCCCGGAAGGCCTCCTCCACCTGGGCCAGGTCGAACCCGGCCCCGGCCAGGGCGGCGATGAAGGCCCCGCCGCCCGCGCCCACCAGCAGATCCGGCCCCAGGCCCTGTTCGCGCAGGAACTGGAACACCGGGATGGCCGCGAAGGCGCGCAGGCCCTCGGAGCCCATCACCAGACCCACGTGGGGGCGTCCGGCGTGCGCGGCCGGGGCGGGAGGCGTCCGGTCAGCCACGGCGGGCCGCCCGGAAGGCCGCCTGGGGGCTCTCCGCCACGGTGAACACCTGGAAGAGGCCCGAGATGTCGAAGAGGTCGCGCACCAGGCCGCCCAGGCCGCAGAAGGCCAGGGACACGCCCCGTGCGCGGGCTTTCTGGCCCAGGGAGACAAGGGCGCGCAGCCCTTCGCTGGAGAGGTAGTCCAGCCGGGCCAGGTCCAGGACGAGGCAGGATGCCCCGGCCGCGTCGAGCAGACCCTGGGAGCGGGCCTCGAAGGAAGCCACGCCTTCATGGTCGAGCCTGCCGGAGAGCGAGGCCAGGAGCCCCTGGTCCAGGGTCTGGAGGGAGAAGTCCATGACTCATGCTAGATGTCGGGGGCTTCCGGGTCAAGGCCTGTCGGCGGGGGGGGGGGGGGGGCCGGTCGCGGCAAGACCCGGGATGGGGTGCGTGGGGGGACGCGCCGCACACGAAGCGGCCGCGGACCCGGCGCGGTGCGGGACGCGCTGGGCGGCTCCGGGCGGGGTGCTTTCGCGCGGCGGGGCGCGCTGGGCAGCCGGACGGGCGCGGGCGTCGCGCGTTCCGGCCTTGCAAACAACACCGCCCCCGGGGCCTCTGGCCTGGGGGCGGTGCTGTGGGTGATGGAAGCAGCCCGGTGGTGCGGGCTTATTTCGCCTTCTTGCGCTTTTCCCAGAGCTTCATGTCCTTCATCTTGGTGCGGCGCTCGCGCTGGAGGGACTTGCTCACCAGGGGCGTTCCCTTCTTGTAGCCGTACTTGGCCCTGTATTCGTCGGCGGTGACGCCGTGGGTGGCCAAGTGCTTCTTGGTGAGGATCTTGAAGGTCTTTCCGCACTCCAGGCAGGTGACGGACTTTTCCTTGATGGCCTTCTTCGGGTCGGTGGCGGGGCCTGCGCCCTCCTCCACAACGGGAGCGCCTTCGCTGATGCCGCGGATGCCCTCCGCGACCTTCTTGACCATGGAGGTGATTTCCTCTTCGGTCATGTTGCGAACGCTTGCTTGAGCCTTGACGATTTCCAATGCTTCCTTGAGATAGTCGTCCATGTGGTTCTCCTGAAAAACGCGGGTGGTGTCCCGACGCGATACACGAACGCGCCGCGCCGTGTAAATATCGGCCACGTACTTTTTCTCCTTTAGGTTGAAAAAAAGCCACTGTTGCGCACTGTATCGGAGGCGTCCGCGGAGCGCTTCCGGGGCGATGCGGCAAGCATCTTTGCGCTGTGTTTCTAGAAACCGGAACCACGGCGCGGCCCGCGCCGGACGCGCAGTGCCGGGCAGTGGCGATGCCCGGGATATGCGTTGCCGCCCCGACGCGATGCGTCGCGCCGGACGTTTTGACAAAGCGTCCCGGAGGGTGCACTAGAAGGCGCAGAGCGGATCGGGAGGATGCCATGTTCACGGGTCTGGTGCAGGGTACGGGAAAGGTCACGGCGCTCACGCGCAGGGGCGCGCAGATGCGCCTCGGGGTGCGCGCGGACTTCGACCTGCCCCGGATCGTGCTGGGCGAATCCATCGCGGTCAACGGCGTGTGCCTCACCGTGGAGGAGGCCGCGTCCAACGCCTTCTTCGCCTACGCCTCGGCCGAGACCATGGAGAAGACCAACCTGGGCGAGTTGGCCATGGGCTCGCTGGTGAACCTGGAGCGCGCCCTGGCCCTGGGCGACCGCCTGGGCGGACACCTGGTGAGCGGCCACGTGGACTGTCTGGCCCGCGTGGAGTCCTCCGCTCCCGCCGGGGAGAGCGTCCGCTACACGCTCGCGTTCCCCGAGCGTTTCGGCGTGTTCGTGGTGGAGAAGGGCTCGGTCTGCCTGGACGGCGTGAGCCTCACCGTGAACGCCTGCGGGCAGGACTGGCTCAGCGTGAACGTCATCCCCGCCACCCAGGCCGAGACCACCATCGACGGCTGGTGCGCCGGTCGCGCCGTGAACATGGAGTGCGACCTCATCGGCAAATATGTGGCCCGCATGCTCGAACCCTTCGCCGCCAAGTCCAAACCGTCCGCCATCACAGAGGAATTTCTGAGAAATCACGGATTCTGAGTCGGCAATTCCTCCTCCTCGCGGGCGCTTGCCCTTTTTCGGGTTCCGCACTACTGATTCGCGTTCAGGCGATCGCGCCCGCGACCGCTTCAGGAGGACCGTCCCATGCCCCTTTGCACCACCGAGGAAGCCATCGAGGAGATCCGCCAGGGCAAAATGATCATCCTGGTGGACGACGAAGACCGCGAGAACGAGGGCGACCTGACCATCGCCGCCGAAAAGGTCACCCCCGAAATCATCAATTTCATGGCCGTGCACGGACGCGGGCTCATCTGCCTGCCCATGTCGCCGGAGTGGACCGACAAGCTCAAGCTGCCGCTCATGACCGACCAGAACCAGTCCCAGTTCGGGACCGGGTTCACCGTGTCCATCGAGGCGCGCGTGGGCGTCACCACCGGCATCTCGGCCTACGACCGCGCCACCACCATCCTTACGGCCGTGGCCGACGGCGTGAAGGCCGAGGACGTGGTCTCCCCGGGCCACATCTTCCCCCTGCGCGCCCGCTCGGGCGGCGTGCTGGAGCGCGCCGGCCAGACCGAAGGCAGCGTGGACCTCTCCCGTCTGGCGGGCCTCAAACCCTGCGCCGTGATCTGCGAGATCATGCGCGACGACGGCAACATGGCCCGCATGCCGGACCTGGTGGAGTTCGCCAAGAAGCACGGCCTCAAGATCGCCTCCATCGCCGACCTCATCCGCTACCGCATGCGCTTCGGCCACCTGGCCGTGAACAAGGTCGCGGAGGCCGCCCTGCCCACCTGCTACGGCGAGGGCTTCCGCGTCATCGCCTTCGAGACCAGCGGGCCCAACCCCAAGACCCATCTGGCCATCGTCAAGGGCGAAATCGTCCCCGGCGAGCCCATCCTGGTGCGCGTGCACTCCGAGTGCCTCACCGGCGACGTGCTGGGCAGCCTGCGCTGCGACTGCGGCGGGCAGCTCCAGCAGGCCCTGCGCGCCATCGACCGCGAAGGCAAGGGCGTGGCCCTCTACATGCGCCAGGAAGGGCGCGGCATCGGCCTGGCCAACAAGATCAAGGCCTACGCCCTCCAGGACCAGGGCCTGGACACCGTGGAGGCCAACCGCAAGCTGGGCTTCAAGGCCGACCTGCGCGACTACGGCATCGGCGCGCAGATGCTGGTGGCCCTGGGCGTCACCAAGATGCGCCTGCTCACCAACAACCCCAAGAAGATTGTGGGGCTCGAAGGCTACGGCCTGGAAGTGGTGGAGCGCGTGCCCATCGAGATGAACGCCTGCGTGGAAAACTTCGACTACCTGCTCACCAAGAAAGAGAAGATGGGCCACATGCTCAACCTGGAGACCAAGTAAGGAACCCGCCATGACCCAGATCCGCACCATCGAAGGCCAGATGACGGCCAAGGGCCTCAAGTTCGCCATCCTGGCCTCGCGCTTCAACGACACCATCGTGGACCGCCTGGTGGGCGGCGCGGTGGACTACCTCGCCCGCCACGGGGCCGATCGCGAGGACATCACCCTCGTGCGCGTGCCCGGGGCCTTCGAGATGCCCCTGGCCGCCAAGAAGCTCTGCGCCTCGGGCAAGTACGCCGCCGTGGTCTGTCTGGGCGCGGTGATCAGGGGCCACACCCCCCACTTCGACTTCGTGGCCGGGGAGTGCACCAAGGGCCTGGCCATGGTCAGCCTGGAGACCGGCGTGCCCGTTGGCTTCGGCCTTTTGACCACCGACAACCTGGAGCAGGCCATCGAGCGCGCCGGAACCAAGGCCGGCAACAAGGGCGTGGAAGCCGCTTCCGCCGCCCTGGAGCTGGTGCGGGTCCTGGAGCAGCTCTAGTGTCGGGCCCCCGCACGCCCAGGCGTCGCGCCCGCCGCCGCGCCTTCCAGATCCTCTACGGCTTCGACTTCGAGCCCCCCGTCAGCGACAGGGGGCTCCTCAAGGCCGTGCAGAACGCCCCCGAGGACCCCGGGCTCCCCGAAGAGCCCGGCGACGGCTACGCCCAGGAACTGGTCAAGGGCGCGTGGAACGCCCGGGAGGAGCTGGACAAGCTCATCTCCAAACACGCCCAGAACTGGAAGATCGCCCGCATCGCCAAGGTGGAGCTGACCATCCTGCGCCTGGGCGTCTACGAGATGCTCCACGTGGAGGACATTCCCCTGCGCGTGGCCCTCAACGAGGCCGTGGAGCTGGCCAAGGAGTTCGGCGACGAGAACTCGCCCGGTTTCGTCAACGGCGTGCTCGACGCCGTGGCCAAGGCCGTGGACCAGGGGAAGGCGGGAGCAGAGAAGAAACTGTAGGAGAGATCTTATGGCCAAGAAGTCAGTGTTCCTCTCGTATGACTTTGAATTCGGAGGAGATGTCGAATCGCTTTACGAATGGCTGGACGAGAAAGGCGCGAGGGAGTGCGTGAATGGCCTGGCTTTTTTTCCTTACGAATTCAGTGGCAACCTGCTTGACAGCCTCAGGAAAGATATCTCCAAGGCAGTGAAACTTTCCAAGAAAGATCGGCTGTATGTCGTGTTCAAAGAGTCGAGCTCGGGCAAGATGAAAGGTGATTTCCTGTTCGGGGCCAGAAAGAAGGCCCCGTGGGCGGGTTATGCAGTTGAGAGCAAAGAATATGAAGATGTTGATGCATGAAGAGGGCGTTGGTAGACTCATGCTTTTGGATAGGGCTGTGCGACTCGGGTGACGAGTGGCACAGCACTTCTCTGGATGTGTTCAGTGAGTTGGTGGAGGAGGGTTTCGAGATAATTGCCCCTTGGCCAACGCTGTACGAATTTCTGGGGACAAAGAATTTAAAGCCATATTACCTGGACAAACTGAAGAAATATATAGTCGATGGCAGGGTTGTGAAATTTGATGACTCCCCATTCAGGGAGAGAGCGCTCAGGGCATTGTTTGATGGTGGTGCAAGGAAAAGTCTGGTCGATTGGATAATATGCAGCATAATAGATGTGCACCACAGCGACTTCTCGTTTTTGGTGACTTACAATCCTAAAGATTTTCTGGACGTCTGTAAGAAGCGTTCTTTTGCCATAAAGCCAGAAAGGCCGGGTAATTTCTCTATGACAAAGTACGATCCTCTCGCCATCGAGGCCAAGTGGCAGTCCCGCTGGACGCAGGGCCGCCACTTCCATGTGGAGGCCGATCCCTCCAAGCCCCGCTACTACGTGCTGGAGATGTTCCCCTATCCCTCGGGGCGCATCCACATGGGGCACGTGCGCGTCTACACCATCGGCGACGTGGTGGCGCGCATCAAGCGCATGCAGGGGCTCAACGTGCTCCACCCCATGGGCTGGGACGCCTTCGGCCTGCCCGCCGAGAACGCGGCCATCAAGCGCAGGCTCCACCCCGCCAAGTGGACCTACGAGAACATCGACAACATGCGCGCCCAGCTCCAGAAGATGGGCTACTCCCTGGACTGGGAGCGCGAGCTGGCCACCTGCGACGCCGAATACTACCGCTGGGAGCAGCTGTTCTTCCTCAAGTTCTACGAAAAGGGCCTGGTCTACCGCAAGAACTCGCCCCAGAACTGGTGCCCGGACTGCCACACCGTGCTGGCCAACGAGCAGGTGGAGGACGGCAAGTGCTGGCGCTGCGACTCCGAGGTGGAACAGAAAGACCTCGAACAGTGGTTTCTGCGCATCACCGCCTACGCCGACGAGCTGCTGGCCGACCTGGAGACCCTCTCGGGCGGCTGGCCCGAGCGCGTGCTCACCATGCAGCGCAACTGGATCGGCAAGTCCGTGGGCTGCGAGATCGACTTTCCCCTGGAAGAGGGCGAGGGCGCGGTGCGCGTCTTCACCACCCGCCAGGACACCCTCTGGGGCGCGACCTTCATGTCCCTGGCCGCCGAGCACCCCCTGGCCGAACGCCTCATCAAGGGCAAGCCCCAGGAGGGCGAAACCCGCGCCTTCATCGAGAAGATCCGCAACATGGACCGCATCAAGCGCCAGGCCGACGACCTCGAAAAAGAGGGCGTGTTCACGGGCAGCTACTGCGTCAACCCCGTGACGGGCTTGAAGATGCCCATCTACCTGGCCAACTTCGTGCTCATGGGCTACGGCACCGGCGCGGTCATGGCCGTGCCCGCCCACGACCAGCGCGACTTCGAGTTCGCCCAGAAGTACGGCCTGCCCCTCAAGGTGGTCATCGAGCCCAGGGGCGAGACCCTGGACGCGGACGCCCTCACGGCGGCCTACACCGAGCCGGGCCTGCTGCGCGACTCCGGCGACTTCACCGGGAAGGATTCGGGCGACGCCAAAATCGCCATCGCCGACTGGCTGGAAGCAGCCGGGAAAGGCACGCGCGCAGTCAACTACCGCCTGCGGGACTGGAACGTCTCCCGCCAGCGCTACTGGGGCGCGCCCATCCCCATGGTCTATTGCGAGAAGTGCGGCGTGGTCCCGGTCAAGGAGTCCGACCTGCCCGTGCGCCTGCCCCTGGACATCCAGGTGCGCGACGACGGCCGCTCGCCCCTGCCCGACAACGCCGCATTCGTGAACACCAGCTGTCCCGCCTGCGGCGGCCCCGCGCGGCGCGAAACCGACACCCTGGACACCTTCTTCGAGTCCAGCTGGTATTTCCTGCGCTACTGCTCGCCCAAGGACGACACCGCGCCCTTCGACCCCGAGGCCGTGCGCTACTGGTCCCCCGTGGACCAGTACGTTGGCGGCATCGAGCACGCCATCCTGCACCTGCTCTACTCGCGCTTCTTCGTCAAAGCCCTGCGCGACCTGGGCTACGTCAGCCATGCCGAGCCCTTCGCCAACCTGCTCACCCAGGGCATGGTCATCAAGGACGGGGCCAAGATGAGCAAGTCCAAGGGCAACGTGGTGGACCCCGACGAGATGGTGGCCCGCTACGGCGCGGACACCGTGCGCGTGTTCATGCTCTTCGCCGCCCCCCCGGAGAAGGACCTGGAATGGTCCGATTCGGGCATCGAGGGCGCTGCCCGCTTCCTCTCAAGGCTCTGGCGCCTGGTCACCGAGGAGCTGGCCGGTGTCGTTGCGCCCACCGGCCCCTGCCTGGCCCAGGACCCCGAGGCCCTCTCGCCACTGGCCAGGGAGCTGCGCCGCCGCGAGCACGCCACCGTGGCCAAGGTGGCCAAGGACATCGAGGGCCAGTTCCAGTTCAACACCGCCATCGCGGCCATCATGGAGCTGGTCAACTTCCTCTTCGCCAACGTGGAGGCCCTGCGCGCCGAAGACCCGCGCGCCGTCTCCTCGGCCGTGAACACCCTGCTGGCCGCCCTCTCGCCCATGGCCCCGCACGTGTGCGAGGAGCTCTGGGAGATGATCGGCCACAAGACCCTCCTGGCCGACCAGCCCTGGCCCGCCCACGACCCCGCCGCCCTGGCCACCGACACCGTCACCGTGGTGGTGCAGGTGCTGGGCAAGCTGCGCGGCAAGATCGAGGTGGCCGCCGACGCCGACGAGGACGCCGTGAAGCAGGCCGCCCTGGCCGAGGAGAACGTGGCCCGGCACATCGCGGGCAAGACGGTGCGCAAGGTCATCTACGTGCCCGGCAAGCTGGTGAACGTGGTGGTGGGCTAGTCGGCTCCCCTTCCGGTTCCACGGAACACAGGCCCCCGTCCGGCGCTGCCGGGCGGGGGCTTTTGCGTGGCGGCCTCGCAGGACGCGTCAACGGCGCGGCCGCCCCGCGACTGCTGCGGGGCGGCCGGTCGGGAGGAGCCCGGCCGAGTCGTCGGCCGGGCGGTTCGGCGCGGGGCACGGCGTCTCCGCGCCGGGAAGAGCCTGCTAGGCGGCCTGGCGCTTTTCCCAGGCGCGCAGTGCGATCTTGAGAGCGCCCACGGTGAAGGTGTCGCAGTCGAGCTTGGGGAGCACGCGCGGCAGCAGGGGGCGCAGGTCTTCGTTGGAGAGGCCCCAGCATTCCCAGACCGGCTTGCCGGTGACGAGCCGGGTGAGGGCCTCGAAGCATTCCTTCCCGTATTCGCAGCCCGAGGCTTCGCCCCCGGCGGCGGCCACCACGTCGTCCTCGATGCGCAGTTCCACGCGCGTGGAGTTCTTGCAGGTGGTGCAGCCGTGCACCCCCACGGCGTTGGGGGCTTCAACGGGGATCACGAGGGGCCGCGCGGTGGGGTCGCAGGATGCGCTCTCCAGGGGAGCGGGGCCCGCGGGCGCGGGGGTCTCCTTGGCCACCAGCTTGGGGGCGGGCTTTTCCTGCTCGATGCCCAGCTCCTTGCGCAGTTCGTCCAGGTCGATGATGCGGGGGTCCACCAGGGAGAACCCGCAGCTGCCGCCCCAGTCCTGCGTGTCGGCGAACGCGCCGTCGTAGCGAACGTCGTCGAGGATCAGGAAGTCCTGTTCGCCCAGGATGCGGTCCCAGCGGTGCACGAAGAAGCTGAAGCGGGTGGGGTCGAACCCGGCGACGTTGGTCCACTTCCAAACCATGTGGCAGTATTCGTCGTCGTAGCCCAGGAGCGCCAGGTAGCGCGCCTTGCTCTCCAGGTAGTGGCGGCGGCGCAGGAGCACGGCGTCGCGGCCGATGCCGGCGGAGTTGAAGGGCACTTCGCGGTGGTCGAGCTGCACCTTCACCACGCAGTCGTCGTCGAACTTCATGCCGCAGGTGCTGGTGTTGCCGTTGCGCCACCAGTGGATGTACTTCTTGGTGTAAAACTTGCGGCCGAGCGTCTGGATGCGTTCCACGGTCTTGGCCGAAACGGGATGCAGAGCCAGGTCGCAGCGGCGACCGGTGATGGTCAATGTAAGTTCCATGACTGTCCTCCTCACCTTGTATCGGGGGCTGCCCAGCCACCCTGGTTGTCGGGGCGCGCCCACGCCCCGTTTGCGCTCTTTTTTTCACAAATGATGCCAAGTCTGTTTCCAGTATATTTTCAGGTGGTTGACCATCAAGCGGCCAGGGCCGGTCAGCTGCCCGGACGAATTCTTCGTCCTCTGCATTGACCCCCGCAACGCCCGGGGCTACCACGTACCCAAAAGCGCGGGGGACCGTCAGGCTGGCGGAGGGGCGAATGAAACAGCTGGGAACGCCGTTTCCCTGCACGTCCATGTGCTCGTTCATCATGGACAGCGTGGCGGACGGGGTCTTCACCGTGGACACCGACTGGGCCATCACCTACTTCAACAAGTCGGCCGAAGCGCTCACGGGCATCCCCATGGCCAGGGCCCTGGGGGCCAAGTGCTGGGACGTGTTCCAGACAAAGGACTGCAAGGACGTCTGCGTGCTGCGCGCCTGCATGACGGACGACCGCAAGATCGCCCACCGCATCATGCACATCCTGCGCGGCGACGGCACGACCGCCGCCGTGAGCGTCTCCGCCGCGCCCCTCAAGGACAACAAGGGGCGCATCATCGGCGGCGTGGAGACCCTGCGGGACCTCACCGGCGGCTTCGACGACGCCCGCCACGTCTGCTGGGGCTCCCCGGAAGACTTCTGCACCAAGGACCGCAGCCTCACCGAACTGGTGCGCATCCTGCCCCAGGTGGCCCAGAGCGAGGCCACCGTGCTGTTGCTGGGCGAATCCGGCACCGGCAAGGAGCTTTTCGCCCGGGCCATCCACCGCCTTTCGGGACGCGCCAAAGGGCCGTTCGTGGCCGTGAACTGCGGGGCGCTGCCTGAAAACCTGATGGAATCCGAGCTGTTCGGATACAAGGCAGGGGCCTTCACCGACGCCCGGCGCGACAAGCCCGGCCGCTTCCAGCTGGCCGAGGGCGGCACGCTGCTGCTCGACGAGATCGGCGATCTGCCCCTGGCCCTCCAGTCCAAGATCCTGCGCGTGCTCCAGGAGCGCGTCTACGAGCCCCTGGGCGGCGTGGAGAGCGTGGCCGCCGACGTGCGCGTGGTGGCCTCCACCAACCGCGACCTGGCCCGCATGGTGGACGAGGGGACCTTCCGGGGCGACCTCTACTACCGCCTCAACGTGGTGCAGTTCACCCTGCCGCCCCTGCGCGAGCGCTCCCAGGACGTGCCCCTGCTCGTGGACCACGCCCTGCGCCACCGCCGCCGCGCCCAGGGCAAGGACATCCGGGGCGTTGCCCCCGAGGCCATGCGGCTGCTCACCCGCTACGGCTACCCGGGCAACATCCGCGAACTGGAGAACATTCTGGAGTACGCCTGCATCCTCTGCCCGGGAGGGCTCATCCAGGTGGACCACCTGCCGCGCAACCTCCGCCCGGCCATCCGGCCCGTCACCAGCGACGGCCCCATGACCATGGACGAGGTGCGCTACCACGCCGCCGTCAAGGCCGTGAAGCGCAACCTGGGCAACCGCAATGCGGCCTGCCGCGAGCTGGGCATCTCCAAGGACACGCTGCGCAAAATCCTCAAATTGAACGGCACGGAAGAAAAATAAGTCCGTTCCGCCTGCGGACGACTTTTTCGTCCATCCGGCCAGGGAGCGCCCACGCCATGTTCTCCGACCACCTCCGCTGGATCAAATGCGCCCTCTCCGCGCTGCTGTTGGCGGGGATCGTCCTGGCCGGAGCGGACGGCCCGCCTGGCGAACGCTCCCTGGCCCGCTGCCTCGATCAGCCGTCCGACTGCGACGGCGCGCTCCTGTACATCAACCAGGCGGTCGTCGCCGCCGTCGGCCCCGAGGGCTTTCGCTTGGCCACCCGGAAAGGCCCCGTCCAGGTGGAGGGCCGCTGGCCGGAGGTCGAGACCGGCTCGATCGTGGACCTGGCCGCCGCTTTCCGCCCGCCGAACCGCCTGGATCCCAGCCTGGTCCACGTCCACCTGGACCGCGCCTTCAAGGTCTGGGGTTCGCTGGCCGCCGCCGTCGTCGCCTGCGGCATCTTCCTCCAAGCCCTGGCGCGCGCATTGCGCGCCAAACCCTGAGGCGTCTTGCCGGACCTCGTGACGCACCTCTGCGCGGCGCAGCTCGCACGGCGCGGCGGCGAACGCCTCGCCCGCCGGGAACTCGCGGAGTTCCCGGCAGCCTGCTGGCTCCTCGGCAACTGCCTCCCGGATCTCCTGGCCCGCGTGCCCGGCATGTTCTGCACCAGTCGGCTTTTCCAGCTGCTCCACGAGCCGGTCCCCTGCCTTCTGGCCTGCTACGCCCTCTGCATGCTCCTGCCTGGGCGGCTGCGCAGGCAGGCTTTCGCCTGGACGGCCATGGGCTCGCTGCTCCATCAGGCCCTGGACATGCTCCAAAGGACCGTGGGCGGTCCCTCCCAGTTCTGGCTGTACCCCTTCTCCTGGCGCAGTTGGGACATGGGACTCTTCTGGCCCGACCAGGCCATCCTCGCCGCGCCGTTCCTGCTCGCGGCCGTGGCTGCGGTCGAAATCGATCGCTGGCGGAGGGAGTCGGCACGGTGAGCCGTGGGATGAAGGAGAGGATGTCGGCATGCGACGCGGGGTGCGCCTGTCCAGACCGGATCACGCCCGGCATGAACCGCGGCGGACACCGTGCGCGTGCTCATGCTCTTCGCCGCCCCCCCCGGAGAAGGACCTGGGGTGGTCCTCTTCGCCAACGTGGAGGCCCTGCGCGCCGAAGGCCCGCGCTCCGTCTCCTCGGCCGTGAACACCCTGCAGGCCGCCCCGGCCGGGGAAAACGTGGACCGGCACATCGCGGGCAAGACGGTGCGCAAGGTCACCTACGTGCCCGGCAAGCTGGTGAACGTGGTGGTGGGCTAGCCGACTCCCTGCCGCGATCCGCGAAAGAACCCGAAGGCCCCCGCCCGGCGACGCCGGACGGGGGCCTCTGCTCGATGAAGGCTTCCGAAGGCAGAATGACTGTCCTGATTACCGAGGAACACTCATTTCCCTAAGGGGCTTCCTGGTTCAAGTCGTGCTGTTCATTCCCGTGTAGGCCGTTGGGGGTTGTCTGGCTCTGGCATGATCAGGGAGGCGCTGCGCTGTGGTGTCTGCTCCGTATGACTGTACCACTTTGTCTTGAGATCAATTCCAAGAATTTCAGATGTGCGGATAACGTCTGGAAGAAAATGACTCAGAAGTTTGTTGGCACACTCAGGCGTTAAGTCCAGGGGAACGTCTTCTGAAGCGTTTACATTGCAGCTCAAGAATGAGCTGTCTAGGTCTAGGCCGATAAATGATTCAAGCGTATTGATCCAGTGCGCGGAATCGTATCTTAAGTCTTCGTAGAGCAGTATGCATATGTTTTCTCTTGGGAATAACTTGAGGAATTTGGCAATGGCGTCAGCGTATTGAGATTGCAGTATATTTTTGCCCGGAGACAGCCAGTCCGTTTCTCTGACGGCATTGAGCTTGACTTGACTAAGGCCTTCGGTGAAATACTTTTCGATGGAGTTGTTGCCGTGCTCGCGGTAGAGATGCTTGTAGAGCGAAATAGATCTGGAGAGTGGTTCTCTTAAAGTAATTATGATTTTGATATCCTGGTTGTATTGAAGAATTGACTCGGCAGAACCTGGTTGGGTTAAATAGACGGGGCTTATTTCACAGACATATTTTTCGCTGTCCGCATCCAGGAATATCCTCTCATAATCTCTTCGCGACCAGCCTCGTGGATGATGCTTTTCTTCCATGACGCCGAAATAGTTGACTTCTTTGACCGGTGTGGCGTATATGTCCCGCGAGTTTTCAAAGAGCAGCTGAATCATCGATGTCCCGCAACGGCCAGCTCCAACACCGATCAAGTTCACCTTTCTCCCGCTGTTGGTAAGCCCCTTGTTTAAGCGTTTAAAATACGCCCAAACTTCCTGCGCTGCCATTTCAGGGTCGTGCATGGCTTGTAGTCCTATGAATTTATTGAGATGGGGTTTGTAGTTGGCTGCGCGTTGTTTAAGCTCAAGAAAGGTTTGACCTAAGATTGGAACGAACAAGGTTGGCTATTCTGTCGGGGTTTAGCGTTTGGAATATTGACTGCCGGGCTGCTGAGCCCAGCGATTTGCGTTTGTCGGAGTTGAGCAGGGCGCGCATGCCCGCGCCCGCGGCCGCGATGTCGGGGTCGCCCCAGACGGTTCCGGCGGGGTAGGGTCCGTATGCCCTGTCCGTCTCGATGATCTCGGCCGGGACCAGGATGCTGTTGGTCGAGTCCATGAAGTCCAGGTTGCCGGAGTAGCCCGTGGCGATGACGGGGAGCCCCAGGGCCATGGATTCGGCGCAGGTGAGCCCGAACCCTTCGGAGCGGTGGAGCGAGACGTACACGTCGAGGCTTTTCAGGAAATCGTAGGTGTCTTCCCGGCTGAGCACGCATTCCGTGAAGAGGACGCGATCGTTGGCCATGGTCCGCAGGGTCTCGTATTCAAGGTTGCCGCGCGCGGCGCCGTTGGCCTTGAGGACGAGGAGGCAGTCGTCGTCGGGACGAAGGCTGGAGAGGAAGGCCCGGATCACGGCGCGGATGTTCTTGCGCTCCAGCACGCTGTTGGGATCGAACAGGAAGCCGAACAGGGTCGAGCGCTCGGGCAACCCGAAACGCGCCCGGTTCGCCCGCGCCCGGGCGAGCGCCTCGAAGTCCAGCGGGATCGGCACGACGGCCGTCGCCTTGCCCGTGGCCTTCTCGATGGCGCTGGCCGAATGGGAGCTCGCGGTCCAGATCTCGTCGTAGAAGGCGTGGGATTTCGCCATGCCGCGCGGCAGGACGGCGGTTTCCCACATCCAGTAGCCGATGTTGCGCTTCGCCCTGTGGACGCCGGGCAGGAACCTGTTCGCGGGGTCGGTGGCGTCGGCGTTGGCCACGGTGAGCGACACGTCGGCGTAGCCCTGCGGCCAGCCGAAGACGAACGGGTTGTCGGGCGGGGGCGCGGGCATGGTGTGCCGGGTGGGAATGGTCATGGCGCGCAGGCGGATGTCCGGCTGGAAAAGCGTTCTCAGCAGGCTTCGCGAACACTCGCCCATCCCGGTGGGGGCGTTGAGATATCCGGCGAAGTTGACCTTGATCGCCCCGTCCGCCGGATCGATCGCCCCGCGGCAGGAGCGCATGAAGTCGTGGTTGTACTCGGGGGTCATTTCAGGAATGACGCAGGCGCGGGGATTGTCCAGCGTGCCGGCGTCGCTGTCGAAGTGGGCGGCGTGGTGGTCGATGGGGGCCATGGCCTCCTCGTTCGCGAGCCAGGCCGTGATCTCCCTGGTGAAATCCTCAAGCTGCAGTTCCCTGCATCTTCGAGCCGCGTCGTAGAGGTTCGGGCATGTGCTGCGGTCCGTCGAAGGGCCGGCGTAATGGTACAGGAACACGATCTTGCGCATCAGTGAGGCGTTTTCTCGAGCATATTCCAAGAAAAGGCTGATGTCTTCATGGGACAGCTTCAAGCTGCCGCGATTGCGTCGCAGCCAGGCCGTGAAAGAAACCAATCCGCCCGGTGCGGCGATGTTGCCGTGCTGGGCCTGGATGTCCCAATGGGAGAAGTACAGACTGAAAATCCTCGTGACGTTTCCGCGGGTGCCCTTGAACGCTTCGGTATGTTCCTTGGTGAATCCCATTTCCTCCTGGCCGTAAGTGGAAAACCACTCGGCGAACTCGTCGAAAAGTCCGTCGTCTGCCCAGAACCCTTTGAAGTAGTCGAACACGTCGCTTCGCTGCGCGCGCCGGAGGCGATCGAAGGCGTCCTGAACGTAGTCATAGGGCGTTTCGTTCTCTTCGAACGCCAAGAGATCGACGAGTTGTTCCCCGGAGGCCCCTTCCAGGGCGAGCCACTCCCGGAACCCGGGATCGTTGCCGTGGGACAGCGCGTTTGGGAAGACATCCAGGAGGTCCTTCCGGGCTCTCAGCAGGAAATGGAAGGCCAGGATGGAGTCCGGGAAGTCTGGGGCCACGCCTCGCGACATCAGGAAGCGGCAGAACGCGTCCGGTTCGTCCACCGGGTCCGGCGTCTCCACCCTGTTGCGGGCGGCCCATTGCATGATGTCGCGCACGATGCGCATGGGAAGCCGCGTTCCGTTGGAGAGCGTGGCGAACGCGTAGGGGAGCTTGCTGCAGAACAGATACCCGTTGCCGAGCAATTTCTCCCTGTATCCGAGCGTCAGCGCCTCGAGTTCGGGACTGTCCTCGGGGTGGAACCTGTTCTGGTGCCGCGACAGCTGCCAGGGCAGGTAGGGGGAATAGCCGGAGTAGTGGAAGAAAACGAGCGGAACGTCGTTGGCGCGCCATGCGCCGTCGATGTGCGAGAGCCTGCGCTCGTGGAGATTCCAGTAGGCCACGTTGTAGCCGTCGTCGAAGATGATCTTGTGGTCGGGACAGAAGCAGGGAGCGAGGTCGAGCCAGCGCTGGTCGACGAAATAGCCGTTCCCCGTGTCGGAGACGCAATCAACGAAAAGCTTCTCCTTCCACCAGTCCAGGAGGTTGCGGGCCGAAGCGCAGTCCTTGATGCCCAGGAAGCCCAGGTTGTACGCGCCGCTGAGCAGTATGGCATGGTCGCCGGGTGATTTTCCGTCGAAGTAGGGCTTCGTGATGTGCGGCGTCAGGGCGATGGAGTGCGCGTCGAGGGCGGAATAGGCCGCGTCCAGCGGGTGGAAGAGCTCGATGTCCGGGTCGAGGTAGATGATCTTGCCATACAGCGCGGACTCGAACAGCCTGCCCAGGATGTAGGGCTTTACGGCGGTGTTCAGCTCGATGACGGAGTATCTGTAGGCCATGCGTGAAAAGTCCGGGATCGCGAAATCCGTGATCTTCACGATCCGGCCCGCGCAGGGGAACATCTCCAGCACTTCGTCCGACACGTCGTCCACAAGCGCTATGATGAAATCCTTGTCCGGGTGGAAATGCTTGAAGGAATCGCACAGCGTGACGGCATGGCTCAGGTAGTTGGCGGAGACGATGGTGAGCGCGGCGTCCTTGCCCGGACGGGCGTCCACGGTGTTGTCGGCGGAATGCTTCACTGCGTCACCTCGTCGCGAGCCGGTTTGCCGCGGAAATCCGCGTGGCGTTCATGGCCTTCATGTCGTTCACCCGGCGGACAGGCTGGCCGGGGCGTTGTGGCGCGAAGTGTCGTTGCATCGGCCGCCGAGGTCAAGCCGCGTGGCCGCCGCGCCCTGTTCGGAATGTCGGAGAGCCGCCCGTGGCAGCCCTGCGCGGAGCGCAGCCCGGGGCAGGGAGGTTGTGCCCCCGGAAGTGGCTCCCGCAAGCCCCTTTTCGGGGTTTGTCCTCAAGCTGAAGCCGCCTGGCGGGCGCTCCCCGCGCGGGGAGGGTGTGGTGGAGAGGGGAGGCCGACGGTCCGGGCGGACGGGCGAAGCACCGTTCAGGCCCCGGCCACCAGGGCCTGGAGCCGGGCGAAGCTGCCTTCGAGGGTCTCGGCCTCGGCCACCTGCTGCTGGAGGTAGTCGCGGATGGGGCCGATCATGCGCAGGGCCTGGTCGATCTCCGGGTTGGCCCCGGCCTGGTAGGCTCCGATGTTCACCATGTCCTCCACGCGCCGGTAGGTGGCCAGCATGCGGATCAATGAGCGGCCCGCGTCCAGGGCCTCGCGGGGCGTCACGTCGGAGCGCAGGCGGCTGATGCTTTTGAGCACGTCGATGGCCGGGAAGTGCCCCTGGTCGGCCAGGTCGCGGGTGAGCACCATGTGCCCGTCCAGGATGGAACGCGTGGAGTCCGCGATGGGCTCGTTGAAGTCGTCGCCGTCCACGAGCACGGTGTAGATGCCCGTGATGGAGCCCGAGGCGCTGCGGCCCGCGCGCTCCAACAGCTTGGGCAGGTGCGCGAAGACCGACGGGGTGTAGCCCCGGGTGGTGGGCGGTTCCCCGGCGGCCAGGCCCACCTCGCGCCCGGCCATGGCGAAGCGCGTCACCGAGTCCATCATGAGGATCACGTCCGCGCCCTGGTCGCGGAAGAATTCGGCCATGGACGTGGCCGCGTAGGCCGCGCGCATGCGCACCAGGGGGCTCTGGTCCGAGGTGGCGACCACCAGGACGCTGCGCGCCAGGCCCTCCGGCCCCAGGTCCTTCTCGATGAATTCCAGCACCTCGCGGCCACGCTCGCCGATGAGCCCGATGACGTTCACGTCGGCCTTGGTGTTGCGCGCGATCATGCCCATGAGCGTGGACTTGCCCACGCCCGAGCCCGCCATGATGCCCACGCGCTGGCCCTTGCCCAGGGTGAGCAGGCCGTTGATGGCGCGCACGCCCACGTCCAGGGGCTCGCTGATGCGCGGGCGCGAGAGCGGCGAGGGCGGGTCGGCGTGCAGGGGGTAGTAGCGGCGGGGGTCGATGGGGCCTTTTTCGTCGATGGGGTTGCCGAAGGCGTCGATGGCCCGGCCCAGGAAGCGGCGTCCCACGGGGATCAGCGGCGGGGTGGCCGTGTTCTGGATCAGGCAGCCCTGGCTGATGCCGCGCAGCTCGCCGTAGGGCATGAGCAGGCAGGCGTCGTCGCGGAAACCCACCACCTCGGCGGGCACGCCCTTGTCCCCGGGCTCTCCGCTCATGAGGCGGCACACCGCGCCCAGGGGGGCCTTGATGCCCTTGCCCTCGGCGATGAGCCCCACCACCTTGCTCACCTTGCCGTAGGTGCGCACGGGGTCGAAGCCTTCGAGGAAGGAGATGCAGGCCGGGGCTTCCACGCTCAGGGCGCTCCCTCGCCGTCGGTGAATTCCACGCGCTCCAGAAGTTCGGCGATCTGCTCGAAGCGGCTGTCCACGCTGTTGTCCACCATGCCCGCGTGGGACTCCAGGCGCACGCCGCCCGCCTCCAGGGAGGGGTCGGCCTTCACGCGCCAGGGGCCCAGGGCGTGGTTGGCCTCGCGCGCGGCCTTGAGCAGCTCCGCGGCGGCCTCCTCGTCGCCGGGGTGGACCATCACGGTGAAGCCCTGGCGGGTGTCCAGGAGGTCCACGGCCTGGTGGAGCAGGGCCTCCAGCACCTCCTGGCGGCGCTGGGAGACCTCCACATGGAGCGTTTTGCGCACGGCCAGGCGCAACAGGGCGGCGAATTCCTGACGGTGCCTGGCCCAGAGGTTGACGCGGTCGGCCTCCAGCCCCTGGAGCAGGCCGGAGAGGGCCTGGCCCATCTGGTCCATCTGGCTGGAACAGGCGGCGCGGGAATCGGAGAGCCCCTGCCGGAAGCCCTCCTGGCGGGCCTGCTCGCGCAGTTCGTCGGCCTCGGCCATGGCCTGGCCGATGATCTCCTTGGCCTTGGCCTGGGCCTTGGCGCGCACGCGGGTCCAGAAGGCCAGCTCGGTGTTCTCGTCGAGGACGTTGGTCTTGGTGCCCTCGATCTCGTGCACGGTCATCTCGGCGGGGCCGTTGGCCCCCGTGCCCATGACCACCCGGGCGTTGCCGGGCAGGAAGCCTCCATGGGCCTCGCTAGATGAAGACATCGCCGCCGCCCCTGCCGATGGCGATCTTGCCTTCGGCCTCCAGACGCCTCACGGTCTTCACCACGTTCTGTTGGGCGCCTTCCACGTCGGCCAGGCGCACGGGGCCCATGATCTCCAGGTCTTCGCGGATCATGGTGGCGGCGCGTTCGGAGAGGTTCTTGAAGAACTTTTCCTTGAGGTCGTCGGACGCGCCCTTGAGGGCCTGGGTGAGCTCCTCGTTGGAGACCTCCTTGAGCAGTTCGCGGATGGAGCGGTCGTCCAGGGCCTTGATGTCCTCGAAGACGAACATGAGGTTGCGGATGTCTTCGGCCATCTGGGCGGACTCTTCCTCGATCTCGGAGAGCACTTCTTCCTCGGTGGCGCGGTCCACGGCGTTGAGGATTTCGGCCACGCTGGTGATGCCGCCCACCTTCTTGCCTTCCTTGCCGCCCATGGCGATGAGCTGATTCTGGAGCACCTTGTCCACTTCCAGGAGCATCTCCTCCGCCACGGCCTCCAGGCGGGCCAGGCGCATGAGCACCTCGGCGCGCACGCCGGAGGGCAGGTTCTGGAGCAGTTCGGCGGCCTGGTCCGGGTGCAGGTGGCCCAGGATCAGGGCCAGGGTCTGCGGGTGTTCGTTGCGCAGGATCTGGGCCAGGATGCGCGGGGAGACGTTCTCCAGCTCCTGGAAGGGGGTGGGCCCCGTGTTGAGCTCCAGCGAATCCATGATGTACTTGGCCGTGTCGGAATCGAGCGCCTTGGAGAGCATGCGCTTCACGGCGTCGGTTCCGCCCACCAGCACTTCCTGTCCGAACTGCATGGCCTCGTTGAACTCCTTGAGCACCTCTTCGACGCCTTCCTTTTCCACGGTGTCGATCTCGAGCATGGCCTTGGAGATGCGGGCGATCTCGCCCCGGTCCATGCGCTTGAACACCTCGGAGCAGAATTTGTCGCCGAGCGCAAGGCAGAGCACGGCGGTCTTGTGCGGTCCGGAGAGGGCCATGGCTTACGCGGCCTCCTGCTTGAGCCATCCGCGAAGGATCTGGATGGCCTGGTCGGAGTTGGTTTCGAAAAGCTGCTGCGCCAGAACCTTGGCGTTTTCCAGTCGCTTTGAGATTTCCACCAGTTCGGTCTCTTCCTCCTCGGCCTCGGCCAGGGCGATGCGCCGTTCGGCCTCGGGCAGGCGGCTCATCTGCTCGATCTCCTCGCGGGTGACCTTGGGGCGGATGAGGGCCATCACCACCGGGCGCACCACCAGGAGCAGGAAGAGGAACACCAGCAGTCCGTTCAGGAAGGGCTTGCCCAGGCGCTGGGCGTATTCCAGCATGTTCTGGGTGAGGCTGGGCTCGCCGATGAGCTCGCGCTCGCCGAAGGACATGCAGGACACCTCGATGGTGTCGCCGCGCTTGGCGTCGAGGCCCACGGCGCTGGAGACGGCCTGCTTGATGCGCTCCAGCTCCTCGGCGGGCCTGGGGATGAACTTGGGCTCCTTGCTGTTCGGGTCCTGAATGTAGTCCACGATAACCGCCACGCTCAGGCGCTGCAACTCCCCGGTGGCGGGTTTCACGAACTGGGTCTCGGAATCGATCTCGTAGTTGGTGACGCGCTTCTCGCTGGCCTGGTCCACCTTGTTCTGGGTGCCGGTGAAGCCGTCGCCCCGGAAGTTGGTCTCGGGCACGGAGCCGTCCACGTTGGCCTTCTGGTTGGTGGAGGACTCCTCGCGGGTCTCGGAGCGCACCACGGTGCGGTTGGGGTCGAAGCTCTGGCGTTTGATCTCGCGCTGGGCGAAGTCGAGGGAGGCGCTCACCTTGGCGATGGACTTGCCGCCGCCCACGATGGGGGTGAGCAGCTCCTCGATGCGCCGCTCCATGTTGAGCTGATAGTTGTTGCGGAAGTCGAACTGGGAGCTGGTGAGGCCGTCGATGCTCTGGTCGTCCTTGGCCTGGTAGACGATCTTGCCGGAGGTGTCGGTGATGGTCACGCGGCTGGGCTCCAGGCCCTCGACGCTCATGGCCACGAAGTTGACGATGCCCTGCACCTGCTTGGGTTCGAGCTTGCCGCCGTTTTTCAGCGTGAGCACCACCGAGGCGCTGGGCTTGCGCTGCTCCTCGATGAAGAGGCTCTTCTGGGGCAGCACCAGGTGCACACGGGCCTTCTCGATCTGCGGGAACTCAGAGATGGTGCGCGAGAGCTCGCCCTGCAGGGCGCGCTGGTAGTTGATGCGCTGCACGAAGTCGGTCTGCCCCACCTTGGTCTCGTCGAAGATCTCGTAGCCCAGGCCCGCGCCGCGCAGCTTGCCTTCGCCCGCGATGCGCAGCCTCGTCTCGCTCACCTGGTCCACGGGCACCAGCACGGTCTGGCCGGCGTCTTCCAGGCGGAAGGGGATCTTGTTGGCCTTGAGGGTCTCCACCACGCGGTTGGCGTCGTCCTGGCCGAGCTTGGAGAAGAGCACCTTGTAGTCGGGCTGGTTGAACCAGAAGATCATCAAGGCGAAGGCGGCCACCACGGAGACGGCCACACCCGCGAAGAGGATGCGCTGGGCCATGGTGCGGGCGGACCAGAAGCGGGTGGCCTGATCCCAGAGGGATTTGATCACGGTGGACATGGCGGACTCCTATTCTTCCTGGAGGCTAGAAGGGCATCTTGACCAGTTCGCGGTACATGTCGAGGACCTTGCCGCGCACGGCGCTGGTCATGGACATGGCCACCCCGGCCTTCTGAAGCTGGATCATCAGCTCGTGGACGTTCTGGTTCTCGCCTGTGGCGAAGGAGGCCACCATGCGGTCCTTCTTGAGCTGTTCGGCGTTCACTTCGGCCACGGAGTTCTTGAGGGTGTCCACGAAGCCGGTCTGGGACGCGCCGGAACCGACGGCGCCCTCCACCTGCTTCTGGATGGACATGCCGCCCTGGGTCTGGCCCATGGCGGAGCGGTAGGCGTTGAGGGCGATGGGGCTGATGGCCATGGCGAACCTCCTAGCGTCCGATTTCCAGGGCCTTGTTGTACATGGCCTTGATGGTGTTCACGCTGGTGGTGTTGGCTTCGTAGCCGCGGGTGGCCTGGATCATGTTGGCCATCTCTTCCACCACGTTGATGTCGGGGTATTGCACGTAACCGTTCTGGTCGGCGTCGGGGTGCCCGGGCTCGTAGACCTGCTTGGGCGGGCGCTGGTCGGCCACGATGCCCGTGACGCGCACGCCCTGCAGCTCCTGGGTGAGCGCGGCGTTCATGGCCTTGCCGAAGGGCGTGGCCTGGGTGGACTGCAGCGCCACGGACTTGCGCTGGTAGGGCCCCTGGCCGTCCATGGTGCGCGTGGTCTTGGCGTTGGCCAGGTTCATGGAAATGACGTTCATGTAGGTGCGCTGGGCCGTGAGGGCCGAAGCGCCGATGTCGAGGGCTGTCATGAAGTCCATGTTACTTGCCTCCGTCCATGATGACCTTCTGGATGCCTTCGAAGCCCTTCTGCATCACGGTGGTCAGCGAGTTGTACATGAGCGAGTTCTTGGCCATGGCCGCCATTTCCTTGTCCAGGTCCACGGCGTCGGCTCCGTAGATGGTGCGGGGCTTGAACTCCTTCACCACGTCGGCCTGGTAGCCGTTCACGTCGTAGGGGCCCGGCACGTGGGCGGCGTTGGTGCGGGTGACGGCGGTCTTCATCTCCTGAGTGCCCACGGCATCCTGGAGCGCGCCCTCGAAGTCGATGGAGCGGGCCTTGTAGCCCGGGATGTTCATGTTGGCCAGGTTGGACATGACGAGGTTTTGACGCTCGATGCGCAGGTCCATGACCTTGGCGATGAGGTCGGTGTTGGCTCCGTAGATGTCCGGCATGGCGTATCTCCTTGTGGGGCGGCCGTTTTTGCCCGGTGTCCCGGGGGTGGGTGCGTCCGCCTCCCGCCACAGGATAGCAACTCCCGTTCCAAAAGATCATCAAGCTGGAATTGTTGATCCTTTATATGCCGACCCAGGGGTGGCACGCCGTCTGCTCTCTGCTCCCGGACGGGCCTCGCCCACGGCGGAATTTGCCTGATTCGGCGGTTGGCACGGCACTTGCTAGGTGAAATCCGCGGGCTTGCCTGTCCCCGGGAGGGACGACTTGCAGGGCGGCGCCGTCTGATAGGGGAGAAGGGAAGCCAGGAGGGTCTTCCCGACGCGAAAGCGAACAATGGGCGCGATGCCGGGGGAGACAGCGCACGCGCCCGCCCACTGGAGGGGAACGTCATGAGCGGTCATCTGGATTATGAAATCAACAAGGAACTGGGCGAGTGCTACCTGTTCATGGGCGACCTGGACAAGGCGGAGGAATACTACCGCAAGGCCATGAACTCCAACGGCATCCACCCGGACCCCTACATGGGCCTGGCCACCATCGCCGTGCACCGTGGAGATCTTGACGCGGCCTTCGGCTTCTATCGCAAGGCCGCCAACGTGGAGGCCACCGACAAGTCCCTCTCGGGCATGGCGCTCATCGAGATGGAGCGCGGCGAGCACGAGGCCGCCTTCGGCCACTTCGCCCAGGCCCTGGACCACAATCCCGAGAACATGGTGGCCCTCTACAGCCTGATCCGCCTGGGACACGCCATGGACCGCGTGGACGAGGTGGTGCCCCACCTCGAGGACTGCCTGGCCGTGGACCCCCTGAAGCACGACATCCGCTACTCCCTGGCCGGCTGCCTCATCACCGCCGGACGCCCCGAAGAGGCCCGGGAGCACCTGGAGCGCATCCTCCAGCAGGAGCCCTCCTACGCGCGCGCAGTCGAACTCAAGGAGCATCTGGAGGCCCAGGCCGCCTAGGCCCGAAACTTTTCCGACCGAATCTCCCCTCCCCCATTGGTTCCCGGTCCGGTCCGCTCCCGGCGGCCGGACCGGGAATCAACTCCTCGCTCGGGGAGGACGGAGCAAGATGAGAGGTTGCCAAGCGCCGGGTCTTTTGGCACTGCCAAGCCAAAAAGCGAGGCAGCCATGGAACTCTTGCCCATCCGCAGGGCCATCCTCTCCGTCACCGACAAGTCCGGCCTGGCCGAATTCGCGGCCTTCCTCCACCAGCACGGCGTGGAGCTCGTCTCCACCGGCGGCACCAAAAAGGCCATGGCCGACGCGGGCCTGCCCGTCACCGCCGTGGATTCCGTCACCGGCTTCCCCGAAATGCTCGGCGGACGCGTCAAAACCCTGCACCCCCACATCCACGCGGGCATCCTGGCCGACAAGGACGACCCCGAGCACCTGAAGACCCTCGAGGCCTTCAAGCTCCAACCCTTCGATCTCATCTGCGTCAACCTCTACGACTTCGCCAAGGCCGCCGCCTCCGGGGCCAACCTCAAGCAGGCCGTGGAACAGATCGACATCGGCGGCCCCACCATGCTGCGCGCCTCCGCCAAGAACCTGCACTCCATTCTGGTGGTGCCCTCGGCCGAACACTACGCGCGCGTCACCGCCGAACTGTCGGCCAACGCCAAGAACGGAACCCTCCACGCCCCCCTGGCCCTGCGCCGCGATCTGGCCGTGGACACCTTCCGCCGCACCTCCGCCTACGACGCCATGATCTCCGACTACCTCGGGCGCGCCCCCCAGTAGCCGCGCCGTTCCCCGGAAAACCCCCGCAAGGCCCCGCACGCCGGACACCCGGCGCGCGGGGCCTTGGCGCGATGCCGGCTGCCGTCGCGGAGAATGGAAAAGGCCGCTGGAGGAATAGCCTCCGGCGGCCTAAGGGCTACGCCCTTAGGAATCCCTTTTTGCTTCGCGGGTTTCACCGGGTAAGCCGGTGTTTATGGGGGCGGCCAGTCTCCAGACGCCCGGACAGCAGCAGACACCCGCCGGGAACGCGCTCAAAGCAGCGCTTATCCCGGCGGACTGCCATCGTCGCAAGCGACGATGAACAAGGAATTATCCTCTAAATTCCAAGAAACGGATCTTGCTCGAAAAGCTGGCGCGAAGCGCCACGGCCCCCCGCGCGGGGATTCGCGGCTTTGCGCGAATTCCCGCGCGACAGGCGGCGCAGCCGCAAAGGTCTTGCAAGCGGGAGCCGGGCCTCTGCACGGGGAGAACCCGCGGACCGATTTGAAGACGATCCGCAGGCTCTCCCCGTGCAGAAGCCCGGCTCCGGCAACACAGTCCTTCCCGGTGAAGCCCGCGAAGCAATTGCCGGGTCCAGGGGGGGGCTCCCCCCTGGCGGGTGAGGTCTGGAGAGGGCAGCGCCCTCTCCAGCGGGTCCAGGGCAGAGCCCTGGTGGGGTCCGGGGCGAAGCCCCGCTCTCCGGGTCCAGGGCAGAGCCCTGGCAGCCGGAGGCGTCGTCTTTGTCGGCCGCCTGCCTGGCGGCGTCTCGTGCTCCAGTCCGTGCCGTATCCTGGGGTTCCGGCGTTCAGGCGTCTTGCCCGCGTCGTTGTTTGAGGACGAGCCCCCACTGTTGGACTTTGTGGCGCAGGGTCCGTGGGGAGATGCCCAGGAGTTGCGCGGTGCGCGTCTTGTCGCCGTTCGCGATGCGGAAGGCGCGGTGGATGGCGCGGGTTTCGGCGTCGCGGACCACGTCGTCGAGGAGGAGGCTTTCGGGGAGGTCGTCGTTGTCGGCGTGCGGCGCGGGTCCGTGGTGGAATTCGAGGGGGAGGTCGTCGGGTTCCACGGCGGGGCCGGGGTTTACGAGGACGAGGCGTTCGATGAGGTTTCGCAGTTCGCGGGCGTTGCCTGGCCAGGCGTAGTCCTGGAAGGCGCGCAGGGTGTCCGGGGTGAGGAAGATGGGTGGGCGGTGGTAGCGCAGGCTGAAGTGTTCGATGAAGTGGGAGGCGAGCATGGGGATGTCTTCCTTGCGTAGGCGCAGGGGCGGGAGGAAGACGGGCACGACGTTGAGGCGGTAGTAGAGGTCGGCTCGGAAGCGGCCGTCGCGGACCATTTCGAGGAGGTTTCGGTTGGTGGCGGCCACGATGCGCGCTTCGAAGGGGAGGTTTCGTTCGCCGCCGAGTCTGCGGAAGGTGCGTTGTTCGAGGACGCGCAGGAAGTCGGCCTGGTTGGCGGGTGGTATTTCGCCCACCTCGTCGAGGAAGAGGGTGCCGTCCTGGGCGAGTTCGAAGCTGCCTTTCTGTTGGCGCGAGGCCCCGGTGAAGGCGCCGGCTTCGTGTCCGAAGAACTTGTCGGCGAAGAGTTCACCTTTGAGGACGCCGCAGTTGACGGGTATGAAGGGTTTCTCCTTGCGGTTGGAGAAGACGTGGATGAGCCGGGCGAAGAGCTCCTTGCCGGTGCCGGATTCGCCCTGGAGCAGGACGGGCGCGTCGGAGGGGGCCACCTGGGAGGCGAGTTTGTGGACGTCGCGCATGGCGCGGGAGCCGATGAGCACGGAGGTGACGCCTGTGGCTTCTCCGGGGAGTTCTTCGAGGTCCAGACGTACCGGCAAGTTTTTGCCGTTATCCATGGGCGAGGTCTCCGTCGCGGCTTCAGGGTGTTTCGGGTGGCGGCAAATCAATGCCGCGTGGGGTGGAAATAGACTTTCGGGCGGAGATAGGGAAGCGAAAAGCGGCAAGGCTTTGCCAAAATGTGGCAAGCTTTTGCCGTTCGGGAAGGGTAGAAAAAGATTAAACACCTTGAATTTATGTGATTTTATTGCGGCATGCTTCTTGATTGTGCATTAGGGAACAAGCGTGGGGGGCTGCGTCCGGGATGTCCGGACGGTCCAACGAGAATCTGGAAGCAAGGGAGAGCGTGCCAACATGAAATCGAGATGGTTGCGAGTGGGTATGGTGGTGCTGGCCTTGGGGCTGGCTGGGGCGGCGTTCGCCTACGCCGCGGGGGCGGACGGCGGCAAGGCCATGGCCGAAGCGGCCCAGGCCGCGGGAGCGCCCTCGGGTCCGTGGTGGATGTGGCCAGCCATTCTGCTGGTGTTCTGCTTCGTGCTGGGCATCATCGCGGTGCTGGCGGGCGTGGGCGGCGGCGTGCTCTTCGTGCCGCTGGTGAGCGGGTTCTTCCCCTTCCACCTGGACTTCGTGCGCGGCGCGGGCCTGCTGGTGGCCCTGGCGGGCGCGCTGGCGGCCGGCCCCGGTCTGCTGCGGCGCAACATGGCCAGCCTGCGTCTGGCCCTGCCCGTGGCGCTCATCGCCAGCGCCTGCGCCATCGTGGGCGCCATGATGGGCCTGGCCCTGCCCACCAACGTGGTGCAGATGTGCCTGGGCGGCACCATCCTGTTCATCGCGGTGCTGCTGCTGGTCTCCAAGAACACGGCCAAGCCCGTGGTGACCAAGCAGGACGCCCTGGGCCTGGCCCTGGGCATGAACGGCGTCTACTACGACCCCTCCACCTGCGAGACCGTGGAGTGGAAGACCCACCGCACCCTGCCCGGTCTTCTGCTCTTCATCATCATCGGCATCATGGCCGGCATGTTCGGCCTGGGCGCCGGCTGGGCCAACGTGCCGGTGCTCAACCTGCTCATGGGCGCGCCCCTCAAGGTGGCCGTGGGCACCTCCAAGTTCCTGCTTTCCATCACCGACACGTCGGCCGCCTGGGTCTACCTGAACCAGGGCTGCGTGATTCCCCTGATGGCCATTCCTTCGGTCATCGGTCTCATGTGCGGTTCCTTCGTGGGCGTGAAGCTGCTGGCCAAGGCCAAGCCCAAGTTCATCCGCTACATGGTCATCGGCGTGTTGCTCTTCGCCGGCGCTAAGGCGCTGCAGAAGGGCCTGGGCTTCTAACGAACGCGCAAGGAGAACATCATGGCTGACCAGAAAAACGCCTGCGTCCCCGTGGAGACGCCCAAAGAGCAGCTGCTCTACGCCGATATCCTCTTCTGGGGTTGCTGGGGCGGCCTGGCCCTCATGGCCGTCACCTATTTCATCTACCTCTCGGGCATCATGGCGCCCCATGTGCCCATGGACAAGATCACCGTGCTCTGGAGCAAGCCCGTGGCCACCTACCTCTCCGAGGGCCAGGTGCCCAGCGGATGGGGCTGGGTGGTGCTCATGGGCAAGGGCGACTTCCTCAACTTCGCGGGCATCGTGCTCCTGGCGGGCCTGACCGTGGTGGCCTACATCCCGCTCATCCCCGCCTTCCTGAAGAAGAAGGAGCCCCTCTTCGCGGTGCTGGCTCTGCTCGAAGTGCTTGTGCTGAGCCTTGCCGCCTCGGGCATCGTGGGCAGTGGTGGACATTAGCGCCAAGGTCATGGAAAACGCCTAGACGCACACCATGACCCGCCAAGCGACATAAGGAAAACGCACGATGCCCATCCCCCCCGAAATCCTCGCTTCCATCGACCTTCCCGGCGTCCTGGACGGCCTGCCCCTCGGCGTGGCCGTCCTGGACCCGGAGGGCCGGGTGATCACGGTCAACAGCGCCCTGGAGCGCCTGACCGGAATCTCCAGGGAGGAGGCCCGGGGCGTGCCCTGCCGCCACGTGATCCGCTCGGGCCTGTGCTTTAGGCGCTGCCCGGCGGAAGGCGGGGCCGACACGGACATCGTCAACCGCAACAGGGCGCGCATCCCCGTGCGCCTGAGCGCCGTGCCCGTGCGCGACGCCCTGGGACGCGAACTCTACCGCCTCGACATCGTGGAAGACCTGAGCGCGCTGCGCGAGATGGAGCGCCGCCTGGAAGAGCCCGGCGGCGTGGGCGGCCTGGTGGGCAAAAGCCCCGCCATGGAGCGCATCCTGCGCCTGCTCCCGGCCATGGCCCAGGCCGACGCCCCCGTGTGCGTCATCGGAGAGACCGGCTCCGGCAAGGACTCCGTGGCCGAGGCCATCCACAAGCTCTCGCCGCGCTCCCGCGAACCCTTCGTGCGCGTGGGCTGCGGCCCCACGCCGCCCCAGACACTGGAGGCCGAGCTTTTCGGCCGCCGCGCCGCCTCGGGGGAGATCGTCCCCGGGGCCCTGCAGCGGGCGGGGGCCGGCACGGTCTACCTCTCCGACGTGGGCGACCTGCCCGAGGAGCTCCAGGTGCGCCTGGTGCGCCTGCTCGACGAGGGCGTGGCCGTGCCGGCCGGGGGCAGCGCCCCGCTGCGCTGCCAGGCCCGGGTGCTGGCCTCCTCCGGCGCGAGCCCAGAGGAGCTCACCCGCCTGGGCCGCCTGCGCCAGGACCTGGCCTACCGCTTGGGCGCGCTGCGCGTGGACCTGCCGCCCCTGCGCGAGCGCCCGGAAGACATCGAGTTCCTGCTGGCCCACTTCCTGGAGGTGTTCGCCGCCAAGTTCCGCAAGGACGTGCGCTCCTTCACCCCCAAGGCAAGGCGGCTGCTCCTGGCGCACGACTACCCGGGCAACGTCCGCGAGTTGCGCAACATCGTGGAGTTCGCCGTGATGGTCTGCACCAAGCCAGCCATTCCGCCGGCCTGTCTCCCGGCGCACCTGCTGGGCCTTCTGGGCCAGGGCGGGGAGGAGTAGGCCATGCGTCCCAAAAGAATTCTCGTCCCCCTCCACCGCGACGAGGTGGCCCCCAGGTTCGACCTGGCCGGAGAGGCCCTCATCGCCGACGTGGACCCCGGGGAATCCGGCTTCACCGCCGAGGAATACCTTCTGCCCCAGGCCTCGGCCGAGGGCCTGTGCGACCTGGTGCTGCGCAAGGACGTGGACGTGGTGGTCTGCGGCGGCATCGAGGAGGAGTACTACCACTACCTGCGCTGGAAGCGGGTGGAGGTGCTCGACAACGTGGCCGGGAACGCCCGCGAGGCCATCGCACGCTTCGCGGCGGGACGCCTCAAGTCCGGCGAAATCCTCTTCGACAGGGGGGCAGGCCATGCTCGGTGACATCTTCCGCCGCCACTTCCGCGACCTGCACACCAGCGAGGACGCCATCTCCCCCGAGCGCTACAACGTGCTCAAGCGCAAGATCGTGGGACTCATGGCCCTGGTGACGCTCCTCCCGCTGCTCTTCATGAGCGCCATCAACTTCATGGAGTTCCAGTCCACCATGGCCCGCGAGGTCCAGAACCCCCTGCGGGTGATCCTGGGCAAGACGCGCAACACCATCGAGCTCTTCCTGGCCGAGCGCGCCTCCACGGTGGCCTTCGTGGCCCAGGCCTACTCCTACCAGGAGCTGGCCGACGAACGCGCCCTGGGCCGCATCTTCCGCGTGATCCGCAAGGAGTTCGACGGCTTCGTGGACATGGGCCTCGTCGACTCCAAGGGCCGCATGGTCAACTACGTTGGCCCCTACGACTTCAAGGACCGCGACTACTCCGGACAGGACTGGTTCGCCCAGGTGATGACCAGCGGCAAGTACATTTCCGACGTGTTCATGGGCTTCCGCAAGCTGCCCCACGTGGTCATCGCCATGCAGCACACCACCGAGGACGGCGAGACCTGGGTGGTGCGCGCCACCCTGGACACCCGCGTCTTCGACCGCATCATCGCCGCCATGAGCCTGGAGCCCGGCTCCGACGCCTTCCTGCTCAACCGCAAGGGCATCCTCCAGACCAGCTCCGCCCTCTACGGCAACGTGCTGGAGCCCTGCCCCCTGCGCCTGCCCCCCATCTCCTTCGAGCCCCAGGTGGTGGCCGCGAAAGATCCCTCGGGGCAGGACATCTACATGAGCTACGCCTACTTCCCCAACACCGACTTCGTGCTCATGGCCACCAAGCCCAGGCTCGGGGCCGTGAGCGCCTGGTACACCCTGCGCGGCGACCTGCTGCTCATCTTCGTGGTGGGCGTGGCGGCCATCTTCATGGTCACCTCCAAGGTGACGGGCATGCTGGTGAACCGCATGCGCGAGTCCGAGGAGCGCCGCTCCCTGGCCTTCCGCCAGGTGGAACACGCCCAGAAGCTCTCGTCCATCGGCCGCCTGGCCGCGGGCGTGGCCCACGAGATCAACAACCCCCTGGCCATCATCAACGAGAAAGCCGGGCTCATGAAGGACCTCCTGGCCCTGCAGGAGGAGTTCAAGGGCAAGGCCCGCTTCTCCATCCAGGTGGAGGCCATCCTGCGCGCCGTGGAGCGCTGCCGGGGCATAACCCACCGCATGCTGGGCTTCGCCCGGCGCATGGACGTGAAGATCGAGGCCCTGAGCCTCAACGAGGTCATCCGCGAAACCTCGGGCTTCCTGGTGCGCGAGGCCGAACACCGCAACGTGGAACTCGCCCTGGAACTCGACGAGAACCTCGCGCGCATCGAAAGCGACCGGGGCCAGCTCCAACAGGTGATCCTGAACATCCTCAACAACGCCCTGGCCGCCGTGCCCGACAAGGGACGCATCCTGGTGAAGAGCTGGAACGAAAGCCACGAAAGCGTGGGCTTCTCCATCACCGACAACGGCTGCGGCATGAGCCAGGACACCCTCAAGTGCATCTTCGAGCCCTTCTTCACCACCAAGCGTGGGAAAGGCACGGGCCTTGGGCTCTCCATCACCTACGGCATCATCAAGCGGCTGGGCGGGGAAGTGAGCGTGCAAAGCAAGGAGAACGACGGCAGCACATTTTCCGTGGTGCTGCCGGTGATGGCCCCCCCCTCGGCGGCCGTGGAGGCGCAATGAGCATGAATGACTGGAAAATCCTCCTGGTGGACGACGAAGAGGAGTTCGTCTCCACCCTGGCGGAACGCCTCTCCCTGCGCGGCATCGAGTGCCGCGTGGCCAAGGACGGCGAGGCGGGGCTGGCCATGATCGACCAGGACCAGCCCGACGTGGTGGTGCTGGACATGTTCATGCCCGGGCTCAAAGGCAACGAGGTGCTCAGGCGCATCAAGGAACGCCACCCCCGGGTGCAGGTGATCCTGCTCACCGGCCAGGGGGCCACCAAGGACGCCATGGAAGGCATGCGCCTGGGCGCGGTGGACTACATGATCAAGCCGCTCTCCATCGACGAACTCACCGCCAAGATCGGCGAGGCCGTCAAGGCGGCAAGGAAATAGGTTCCAACATGGACCGCGCGCGCTTCATGGGCCGTATGGCCGCCAGCCTCAGCCACGACCTCTGCAACGTCCTGGCCGTCATCCAGCAGGCCTCGGGCCTCATGGGCGACTACCTCGCCCTGGCGCGCAAGAACCAGCGGCTCTCCCTGGGGGTGCTGCCCAAATTCAAGTACGACGCCAAGTTCCAGGAGATCATCAGCCAGGTGCAGACCCAGGTGGACCGCGGGCAGGACCTCTGCGAATCGCTCAGCCGCCTGGCCCACTCCTCCGACGACGCCCAGTCCCCCACGGACCTGGCGTTCGCGGCGTGGCTCATGGCGAGGCTCTCGGGGCGCATGGCGAAGAAGAACAAGGTGGCCATCACCGTGGAGCCGGGCGACGGGCGAGCCCTGGCGGATGTGGCCATGGTGGACGCCCTGGCGGCCCTGGAGGCGGCGCTGCTCGCCGCGGCCTGGCGCTGTCGAGAGCAGGGCGAACTGCGGCTTCGGGGCGGCCTCGAGGGCGACGAGGCCTACGTGGACATTCTGAATCCGGCGCTGAACGCCGGCGAGGCAGGCTCCCTGGCAGGGGAGTTGGCGGCGTGCCGGGGGCCATTCCAGGCCAGGGCCGTCGAGGGCGGGGTGCGGCTGGGCTTTCCCAGGGCCGGCCGAGAGGGTTGAACGGTATTTCGGCGCGTTAGCGCCCAACGCTGGAAGGAGACTCGCATGAACAAGATCAAGCTGCTTCTCGTGGACGATGAGGAGAACTTCGTCAACACCCTGGCCGAGCGCATGAAAATGCGCGACGTGCCCTCCAAGGTGGTCTATTCCGGCGAAGAGGCCCTGGAAGTGGTCAAGCTGCAGGAGCCCGACGTCATGGTCCTGGACCTGCGCATGCCTGGCATCGACGGCATGGAAGTGCTGCGCAAGGTGCGCGCCGTCAACCCCAAGGTGCAGGTGATCATCCTCACCGGCCACGGCACCGACCTCGACGAGGAAGAGGCCCGCAAGCTGGGCGCGTTCCACTACCACAAGAAGCCCATCGACATCGACGAGCTGCTGGGCACCGTGAAAAAGGCCTACCGCGAGCGCATGGAAGACGCCATGGTGGCCGCCACCCTGGCCCAGGCCGGCGACTTCGAAGGCGCCCAGGAAATCCTCGACGAGAACAAGTAACCGGGAGCGGGCCATGCGCCCAGAAGTCCTGCTCATCGACGACGAGCGCGATTTCGTGGACCTCCTGGCCCAGCGCCTGGAGGCCAGGGACCATCCGGCGCTCGCGGCCTACGACGCCGCCGGGGGAATCGGGCTCATGGAGCAGGGAGCCCTCCCCGTGGTGGTGCTCGACGTGAACCTCCCGGACCGGGGCGGCCTGGAGGTGCTCGAAGAGATCAGGCGGCGCTGGCCGCTCACCCAGGTGGTGATGCTCACCGGCCAGATCGACCTGGGCACGGCCGTGGCGGGCATGAAGCTGGGCGCGCTCGATTATCTGGTGAAGCCCACCGACGTGGAGGCCCTGGTGCGCGCCATCGTGCGCGCCAAGGGCCGCTTCCGGGAGCAGTCCGAGAGCCTGCGCGTGGCCGACACCGCGCGCATGGCCTCCCTGGGCCGACTGGCCGGGGGCGTTGCCCACGAGCTGCTCAACCCCGTGAACACCATCATGCAAAAGGCCGGCTGGGCGGCCGAACTGATGGAAGAACCGGAATTCCAGGCATGCCCGGGCCTGCCCGAGGTGCTGGCCGAGCTCAAGGGCATCGAGGCCCAGAGCAGGCGCTGCAAGGAGGTTGTGGGCACGCTCATGCGCATGGGCGGGCGCATCGACCCCAGGCCCAGCGAGTTCGAGATGTCCCAGGTCCTGGAGGCCGTGGCCGCCCAGGTGGAGGCCAGGGCGAGGGAGCGGGGCGTGCGGGTGGCGGTCTTCTGCGAGCCGGGGCTGCCCCGGGTGACGCTGCCCCGGGCGGAGATCGAGCAGGTGCTGCGCCTGCTGGCGGACAACGCCCTGGAGGCCATGGCCCTGCGCACGGCGGGCAACCCCGCGCGGAAGCCCGACGGGGCGCCCGGACATGCCGGGGAGTCGTCGGCCGGTTCGGTCGGCCCCGGCGGCCTGCTCAGCCTAGGGGCGTTCCTCGGCGAGGGCGGCGTCCTGGAGGCGCGCGTGGAGGACACGGGGCCCGGCGTGCCGGAAGAGATCGCGCCCCACATCTTCGAGCCTTTCTTCTCCACCAAGGACGTGGGCCAGGGCGCGGGCCTGGGCCTGTCCGCGTGCAAGGGGATCATGCGGTCCCTGGGCGGCGACGTGCTTCTGGAACGCGCGGGCGGACCGGGCGCGGTGTTCCGCGTGCTGGCCCCGCTGCCGGGAGCGGCCCCAGGGGCCTGATCCGCGCCAAAACCCGGCGTGCGCGCCCCGGCCGTCCGGCGGGGGCGCGCGGAAAAAGACGCTCTAGTTGAGCCAGGGTTCGAAGAGCTTGTGCACCTCGCGCATTTCGGCCTCCATCTCGGCGAAGGAGGGCTTCTGCACGGGGTGGCGGGTGATGATGGTCTGGCGGACGGTCATGGCGAACTCGTCCCAGCGGGCCTGGCCCTGCACCTCCGTGAGCAGCAGGAAGGCCTCCTTGCGCATCTCGGGGTCGAGCAGGTCTTTTTTCTCTCCGGCAAAGAAATTCTTCACTTTTTCAACCCATTCCATCGCGGACCTCCATGGGGTCGGGTTCCGGGGCGCGGTCGCGCCCGTTCATTGCGGATAGGCGTTGCGGCAGTAGCGCTGGCACCAGTCGCGGGCGAATTCGGGTGCGCCTTTGCACCCGGTGAGGCCCATCCGCTGGACCTGCTCCGCATAAACGCCCTTGCAGCCGTCCAGGCAGGCCTGCTGGGAAGGCTGGGGCACGCCGATCACGGTGAGGTAGGCGTCGCAGGTGTTGATGGGCACGCAGTCGGTCTGCGGTCCGGCGTCGTACTGGTAGCAGAAGCCCTTGAATTCCGATTCGGTCATGGGGCGCACAGGGCCGCAGGCGGCGGCAAGGGCCAGGAGCGCCAGACAAAGGACGATTCGCATGAAGCCTCCGGGGGGACGCAAAGTCCCACGCCTTGAAGATACATGCTCCGGCCCGGAAATCAAGCGGCGGTCGCCGCTTGGCGGAAGCGCTTGACGCGCGCCGCCCGAAGGGCGACTAGGAAAGAGCGCGGCCCGGCCATGCCGGGCCATTCCCGCGCCCCAGGAGGACCCCATGCCATCTCGCATCCGCCAGGCCGCCCGCGCGCTCCTGGCCCTGACGCTTGCCCTGGCGGCGGCGCTGGCCCCGCCGTCCGCCGAGGCCCAGCCCGCGCCCGACGGCCGGGCCGAGGCCGTGCTGCGCGCCTCGTGCGCCGCCCTGTCCGGGCTTTCGGCCTACGGCTTCACCGCACAGGTGGACCGCGCCCTGGCCTGGCCCTCGGGCGACAGCGCCCGCGCCTCCCAGGTGGTGAAGGCCCTGGTGGTCAGGCCCGACCGCTTCCGCGTGGAGGTGGCCGGGGACGACCGCGACCAGACCGTGGTCTGCGACGGCAAGACCCTCACCGTGCTGGACGTGGACGCCAACGTCTACGGCACGGTGGAGGCCCAAGCCTCCATCGACGACACCGTGCGCGACGTGTTGGCGCGCTACGGCCTGCACTCCCCCCTGGCCAACCTGCTCTACAACGACCCCTGCCGGGGCGTGGCGGAGTGGGGCCCCAAGGCGCGCTATTTGGGCCTGCACATGGCCGCTGGCAGAAGCTGCCACCACCTGCTGGTGCTGGGGGAGGACATGAACTGGGAACTCTGGATCGACCAGGAGGACGCCCTGACGCGCAAGCTGGTGGTCACCGACAAGACCCTGCCCGGCTGGCCCCAGTACGAAGCCGTGATCACCTCCTGGAACACCTCGGCCAAGATTCCAGCCAAGGCCTTCGCGTTCGTCCCGCCCAAGGATGCGCGCAAGGTCCCCGTGCTGCCGGTCTCGGAACCGCAACCCGCCAACTAGGAGCGAGCCATGCGTGGAACCATCACATCCCGGGCGGGGCGCGTCCTGTCTTGTCTGCTGGCCTGCCTGCTGGCGGCGGCCCTGGCCACGGGCGATGTCCTGGCCAGGGGCGGCGGCTTCGGCGGCCGGGGCGGCGGCTTCGATCGCCCGGAGGGGCCTGGCCGGGGGGCCGGTTTCGAAGGAACGCGCGCGCCGCGCGGCAACTTCGACCAGGTGAACCAGCAGAGGAACTTCAACCAGGTCAATGAGGACAGGAACTTCAACCAGGTGAACGTGCAGCGCAACGTCAACGTGAACAACGTCAACCGGCCCGGTCCCTACCCCGGCCCGGGTCCGTATCCGCGCCCGCTGCCGCCTCCGCCGCCGCCGGTGGTGCCCGTCCCCGTGCCGGTGCCCGCTTACGGCGGCTGGGGCTACAACTCCGGCTACGGCGCGGGCGTGGCTGCCGGCGTGGCCGCAGGGGCCATGCTCACGCTGCTGCCCGCCACGGCGGTGATGATCGCCAACCAGAACTCCGGGCCGGTCTACCGCGTGGACACCCGCTGCTACCGCGAGGTGATCAGCGGAGGCCAGACGGCCTACCAGCCCATCCCCTGCCCCTGACCGGCAGGGCTGCCCCGCGCTCACACGGCCCGCCGCGCCACCGCACGGCGGGCCGTCCGCTTTGCTGGGCACGGCCCGCGCCCGGCGATTCAGCGCCTGCTCCACGCCGTACCCAACTCCTGCTCACGGACAGCCTGCGGCGTTTTGCCGCACACTGGCTGCGCACCCTGGCTCTTGCCACATCTTCTTCACTTCCACCTTCTCCTCCTCTTTCCCCCTCCCCGCGAACGCCGTGCCGATCTCAGGGATTTTTGGCGAGGCTGTAACCCTTTCGCGTTCGGATCGCACTTACCCGTCGAGCGCGCTCAAGCACTCGACACGTGAAGGAGCAAAACGATGAGACGCAGAGCCGTCATTCTGGCGTTGCTGGCAGTGTTGACCGCCTCAGCCGCAGCAGCGGGCGACATGGGTCCCCCCCCCGGCGGGCCCGGGGGCCAGGGCATGGCCGGTCACGACCCCTTCAGGGGCATCGTGCGCATGGCCGACGAGCTGAACCTCAGCAAGGAGCAGAAGCGCTCCGTGGCCCTGATCCTCAAGGAGAGCCGCGAGAAGGCCCAGGCCCTGCGCGAGTCCATGAAGACCGCGTGGCGCGCCATGGGCGACGTGATGGCCGCATCGCCCGGCGACGAGGCCAAGGTGCGCCAGGCCGCCCAGGGCCTGGCCAAGGCCGGCGAGGAACTGGCGGTGTTCACGGGCAAGGTGAAGGCCCGCGTGGACGCCGTGCTCACCCCCGAGCAGAAGGCCAAGCTGGCCGAGAAACGCAAGGAATTCCAGGAGCGCCGCGAACGCGGCCGCAAGTCCCTGGACGAGTGGATCGACGAGAACGCCAAGTCGTAGCCGCCCGCGCGGACACGTTTCAAAAGCCCCGGCGGGAAGGTCTTCCGTCGGGGCTTCGCAGTGCTGCCGACGCTCTTGCGTGCGTCCTCAAGATCAGTCCCTACGGATTGTCAAGGCAAGCAGCCAAATCCATTGATTTAAGTTTTGAAAAACATATTCATGTTTTTCAAAACCGCGACGCTATCCCGGGTCGCCCACGAAGGCGAAAGCGCCCCAGAAGAAGGGGTCCGGGTGCCTTAAGCGGGCGCGCACGTCGCCCGTCCCGGTGTTGCACCCGGAGAGCACCACCATGCGCGTGCCCTTGAGGTCCAGCGCCAGGGCCTTGGACGCCGTAAGCAGGCCCGGCGGCCCCAGGTTGGCCCCGGCCAGGGCCAGGCCGGAGCGGCCGAGCATCCCGGGGTCCGCAGCGCCACCGTGCCGTTCCGCGGGCAGGAAGAAGCCGTGGGTGGCCACGTGGAGCACCTCCGGCGAGCGCGCTCCGAGAAGGGCCTCCACGTCGGCCTGGACGCCCAGGCGCAGGTCGCAGGCGTCGGGACCGAGCAGTGCCTGGATGGAGCGCACCTCCCGGCGCGTGCCCGGCAGGGGTGAAAACCAGAGGTCTTCCACGCCGCGCACCTCCGCAGGGGGCTTGCGGGTCTGGGCCGTTCCGCCGGGGGGCGCGCCGCGGTCGAAATCCGGGTCGCCCAGGAGGATCGCCCGGCCGGGCCGGCCGCCGTTGACGCGCATGCCCAGCAACTCGCGTCCGCTGGTGAGGTAGGTGAACCCGTGGCGCTCCAGCAGAAAACGGCCGTCCGGTGCGACCATGACCTCGAAGGGGACCAGGCTCAGGGCCGCGTCCGGGGCAACGAAGACCTCCCGCGCTCCGGCAAGGGCCTTGGCCAGGGGGGCATAGGCCGTGTCGTGCAGGCGGCTGCAGGGGCATTTCCAGCGCGCCTCGCCGCCGCCGGGGCCGGTAGGCTGGATGCTCTCCGGAAACGAGCGCACGGCCCCGTCCACGGTGGCGGCGAGGCCGAGGTCGGCCAGATGGATCTCCGCCCCGGGCAGCAGGACGAAGGCCCGGTAGCGCTCGCCGCTAGGCTGTTCGCCCGGGGCCAGCGGGAGGGCCTGGTGGCGGACCAGTTCCAGCAGGGCCGCTCCCTGGGGGAGCGCGGCGGCCACGGCGGGGTGGGAGGCCCCGTTGCGCTTGCGCACGGCGTCGTGCAGCCGGGCGGCCAGGGGGATGGCCTCGGCGTAGCGGCCGCTCTCGTTGAGTTCGGTGATGCGCGCCAGCAGCTCCTCGGCCGTGGCGTGTTCGCCTTCCTCCAGGTGCACGCCCTGCCGGGCCTTGCAGGCGCACAGGAGGGCCAGAAGGAGCAGCACGGCCGCCGCGAGGCGGACGGAGGGAACGCCCCGGGGCGCGTGGAGGACGGGCATGGGCTCTCCAGGGGGAGCGGCCGTCCGCTAGATGCTGAGTTTGGCGAACTGCTCCGCAGCGTTCTGGCGCAGCTTGGTGAGGCGCGTGAGCTCCTCGGACAGCTTGGAGCGCACGGCGGATTCACTCTGGAAGGTCACCAGGTCGGTGTTGATCTGTGCCTCGATGCGGTCGGCCTCGGCGGTGATCCTGGTCATGAGGTCGCGGGCCTGGTCCTTGAGCTTCTGGAGGTTCTCCTGAAGGCGCGTGCCTTCTTCCTCGGACTTGGCCGCCGCCGCCTTCTTGGACGTGGAAGCGATGTCGGAGACCGCCGATTTCAGGGCGGAGATATGGCGCGAGAAGCTGTTCAACCCGCTCTCGGCGTCTTTCCCGGCGCATTGGCCCTGGGCTTGGGACGGGAACGCCGTCAGAAGAAGGACAAGCAGCTACGTCAGGGAGCGGACGAAGGGCATGGGATCTCCTTGAGTTCAGGTTGCGACGAGCTTCCAGGTCGGACGTTACCGGGGTTGAAGCACTTCCTTGAGCAGGTCCGCGAGGGCCTCGTTGGCTTCGTCGCGGGCCAGCAGATCCTTGAGCAGGCGCACGGCGCGGGCCTGTTGGCCCAGGGCGTCCAGCCCGGCGGCCAGGGCGAAGTCCGCCGTGGCGTCGCCGGGAGGCAGGGCCTTACGCAGGGCGTCGCAACGGGTCTCCAGGCGGTCGAGGTCCTTCTTCCCCGCGTCGTCCAGGGGGACGTCCGCCGGGGGGAAGCGTCCGGAGCGCACGGTGATCTGCCCCGAGATGAGTTCGGGCTGGGAATCCAGGAGCGCCGCCCCCCCCAGGGAGACGGAGGTCAGCTCCAGAGGGGTGATCGCGGGCGCGAGGGGCGCTCCGGCCGGGTCCGTCCCCTTGGTGCCGCCTTCCTCCACCACCAGCCGGGCCGGACCTCGCCAGGCCTCGGCCTTTCCGGCCCTGAGGAAGCTCAGGCGCAGCGTCGCGCCGGGTTCCAGGGTGATCCTGTCGCCCGGCAGGAGCTTGCGGAAGCGTTCGAGCCCCACATCGGGGGCCTCCTGGCGGGAGAGCAGCACGCCGCCCTCCACCAGGGCCGCGACGCATGCGGGCCTGGCCGGAGGGGCGGCCCAGGCGATGGCCGCCGTGAACAGGGACGCCAGGATCAGCGCGAGGAGCCGTTTCATGAGGTCTCCTTGGAGTCTTCCAGTCCCAACACGGCGAAGACGCGCACGGGCCGGACCTTGCCCTTCACGGGCAGTGTCTCGCTTCGCCCCGTGACGAGGCCTGGCCCTGCCGCGCGCGTCACGGCCTCGCTGGCCAGCACGGTGGCTCCCATGGTCTTGCACAGGCCCTCGATGCGCGAGGCCGTGTTTACGGTGTCGCCGATCACCGTGAACTCCATGCGCGTCGACGAGCCGATGTTGCCCGCCACGGCCTCGCCCGCGTGCAGCCCCACGCCCACCCGGAACGCCCCGGGACCGAGGTCCGGGAAGCGCCGGGCCACCCAGGCGTCCATCTCGCGGGCGGCTTCCTCGAGGGCCAGGGCGGCGGCCACGGCGCGGCGCGCGTGGTCCTCGGCGGGGACGGGGGTGCCGAACACGCCCATTACGGCATCGCCGATGAATTTGTCTATCATGCCGCCGTGGCGCTGCACGGCCTCGCAGGCCAGCTCGAACCAGGCGTTGAGCAGTTCCACGAGCTCGGGGGCGTCCAGGCGTTCGGAGAGCGTGGTGAAGTCCCTGATGTCGGAGAAGAGCACGGTGATCTCCACGGGATCGCCGCCCAGGCGGGGTTCCCCGCCGTCCTTGAGGATGTGTTCGAGGGCTTCGGCGGAGACGTAGCGGCCGAAGATGCGCCGGACGCGCGCGCGGTCGCGTTCGGTGCGGCGCAGGCGCAGGCTCCCGGCGGCGGCCCAGGCCAGGGCCGGACCGGCCACGGCCCCGGACACGGGGACCAGCCAGCCCGCCAGGAACAGGCCGAACCCCGCGCCCCAGGCGCACGCGGCGGCCAGCAGGCACGCCCCGGCCGCGTGCAGGGGCGAGGAATGCTCCGCCCGCCAGGAGATCAAGGTCAGGAGGGGCAGCCAGCAGGCGACGGCGACCCAGGCGGGCGGGAGCTTGAGCGGGCCGGCCCCGGCCAGGGTTTCCACGATGTTGGCATGCACTTCCACGCCGGTCATGTCGCGCGCGCCGCCGAAGAGAGTGGCAAGGGAGTAGGGGGTGGGCTGGCGGTCGCCCGAGCCCTCGAAGTCCGCGCCCACCAGGGCCACGCGGCCGCGCACCAGGGCGACGTCCGCCTCGGAGGGCGGTTCGTTCCCGGCGAAGCGCGCCAGCGAAACCCTGGGGATCGTGCCCGGCGGTCCGGTGAAGTCGATGGGGCGGGCGGCCAGCGGGTCGGCGTCCGGGGCGTTCCCGAGGGGGGGCGCCAGGCGCGCCGCGCCCAGAGCGGCCAGGGTTTGCCAGCCGGGGCCAGCCTGGGCGTCGGGCAGCGCGCGCACGAAGCGGCGCACCACCTTGTCCGGGTCGCGGGGGAAGAAGGTGAGGCCCACGTGGTCGCGCGCCGAGGGCAAGGCCTCCAGGTATTCGCGCGCGGGCAGCCGCGCCGCGAACCCGGCGGGCGTGCGCGCCAGCTGTGCGGCCAGGATCACGAACCCCGAGCCCAGGGTCTGGAGAAAGGGCAGGTCGTGGTCGAGCAGGGCTTCGGGGGGCGTTTCCAGGGTGGAGAGCCAGTCCGCCGGGGTGACGGCCAACAGGGCGTCCAGCGCCACGCAGCGTGCGCCGGCCTGGCGCAGACGCTCGGCGGCGCGGGCGTAGACTGGCCCCCAGAACACCAGCGGGGTGGCGGCGAAGCGCTCCAGGGCCTCGTCGTCGATGGCCACCACCACGGCATGGAGCGGCTCGCGGCGCTTTCCGGCCAGCACGTGCCAGGAGTCCTGGCACAGGCGTTCCAGCCCGTCCAGGAGTCCGGCGTTCCACGCCCAGGCCGTCACGGTCAGGGTGGCGACCGCCACCGCCAGGGCGCGGGTCACGCCGCGTCGCGCCATGCATCCCTCCTCGGGGAAACGTGCCGAGGAACCGCCAGGGGCCGATCCTGCCGGTCTAGAGCCCCCTCACCTGCACACGGAGTTTCCCGAAGTCGTCCTCCACTTCGATCTGGGGGGCCTGCGCGCCGTCGTTCACGGCGTCGGCCAGGCACTGCTCGGCCAGCCACGCGCCGTGGGCCTCCAGGGCCTCGCTCCAGACGCCCTCGGCGTCCACGCGCAGTTCGATGCGCTGGTCGTAGGCCAGGGCGAGCTTCTTGCGCTGGTCCTGGATCAGACGGTTGAGCGTGCGGGCCGCGCCTTCGCGCTTGAGCACCGGCGAGATGGCCAGCTCCAGGCCCACCACCAGGGTCTTGTCGGCGGCCACGCCCACCTGCTGCTGGTCCAGGGCCTGCCAGGCCACGGAGAAGTCGCCCGGCTCCACGCGGGTTCCGGCGGCCGTGAGCGCGCCGTCCTCGCCCACCTCGTAGTTGCCCGCCTTCACGGCGGCCAGGGTGGGGCCGAACGCCCCCTTGAGCAGGGGGCCGAGCTTCTTGGCGTCCAGCTGGGCCACGCGCGCGGCGAAGGCCTGGGGCGTTTCGGGGTAGTCCACGGCCTTCACGTTCACCTGTTCCTCGATGAGGCCCCGGTAGGGCTCCACCAGGGCCTTCTCCACGCCCGTGACCATGAGCTTCGCCAGCGGCTGGCGCAGGTTGATGCGCGCCTTCTCGCGGATGCTGCGGCCGCACTCGATGACGCGGCGCACGGTGTCGATCTCGGCGGTGAGGCGCGCGTCCTCGCGGGCGGGCACGGCCGTGGGCCAGTCGGCCAGGTGCACGGATTCGCCCGTCAGGTGGCGGTGCACGGCGTCCATGGCGAAGGGGATGAAGGGGGCCAGGATGCGCGAGGCCTCCAGCAGGCAGGTGTAGAGGGTGTCGAAGGCCTGGCGGGAGTCCTCGGTGACGGTGTCGGTCCAGAAGCGGGGGCGGTTCAGGCGCACGTACCAGCCCGAGAGGGTCTCGATGAACTCCAGGATGGCCTGGTAGCACCTGGGCAGGTCGTAGGCCTCGATGCTTGCGGACACGTTCTGGCGCAGGCGTTCGAGCTCGGCCAGGATGTGGCGGTCGGCCAGTTCCGAGGCGGTCTCCACGCGGCGGGGTTCGTAGCCCTTGGCCAGGGCCGCGTAGGACGTGAAGAAGTGGAAGACGTTCCAGAAGGGGATCAGGTAGCGGCGCACGGCGTCTTCCACGTCGCGCTCGGAGAAGCGGATGTCCAGGCCGCGCACCACGGGGGAGCCCAGCAGGTAGATGCGCAGGGCGTCGGAGCCGTGGCGGTTCACCACTTCCATGGGGTCGGGGAAGTTCTTCAGGCGCTTGGACATCTTGCGCCCGTCCTCGGCCAGCACCACGCCGTGGCAGATGCAGTTGAGGAACGGCGACTGCTCCTTGAGCAGCGCCCCCTCCACCATGAGCGTGTAGAACCAGCCCCGGGTCTGGGCGATGTATTCCACGATGAAGCTGGCCGGGTAGTTGGCGTCGAACCACTCCTTGTTCTCGAAGGGGTAGTGGGCCTGGCCGTAGGGCATGGCCCCGGACTCGAACCAGCAGTCGAACACTTCGGGCACGCGCTGCATGGTCCCGGTGCAGCCGGGGGCGGAGCAGACCCAGTGGAGCTCGTCGCAATAGGGGCGGTGCAGGTCCGTGACCTCGCGCCCGGCCTTGGCTTCCAGTTCGGCCAGGGAGCCGGGCACGTCCATGGCCTGGCAGCGCGAGCACTTCCACACCGGGATGGGCGTGCCCCAGAAGCGGTTGCGCGAGACGGACCAGTCGCGGGCGTCGGCCAGCCAGTTCTTGAAGCGGCCGGTGCCGATGTGGGCGGGCACCCAGTTGACGGGCTCGTTGCTGGCCAGGAGCTTGGGCCGGTTCTCGGCCACCTTCACGTACCAGCTGGAGATGGCCCGGTAGATGAGCGGCTGGTCGCAGCGCCAGCAGTGGGGGTACTTGTGGCGGTAGTTCTCCTGGGCGAAGAGGAGCGCTCGCTCGCGCAGGTTGCGGGCGATGTGCTTGTTGGCCTCGAACACGGTCATGCCGGTCCAGTCGGGGGCGGCCTCGGTGAATTTGCCCTGGTGGTCCACGGGGTCGAAGAGTTCGATGCCGTTGGCGGTGCACAGGGCGTAGTCGTCCTCACCGAACGCCGGGGCCATGTGCACGATGCCCGTGCCCATGGAGGTGTCCACGAAAGAGCCTTCCAGGACCACGTGGTTCTTGGGCGAGACGGCGTAGGGGAAGAGCGGCTCGTAGGCGCGCCCGGCCAGCTCCGCGCCTTTGGCCTCGGCCACGATCCTGGGCTCGGCGGGCAGGAACTTCTGGTAGGACTCCATGCGCGCCTTGGCGATCCAGACCTTGTCGTCCGGGGCGATCTCCACCAGGGCGTAGTCGATGTCCGGACCCACGGCCAGGGCCAGGTTGGAGGGCAGGGTCCAGGGGGTGGTGGTCCAGGCCAGGAAGGAGCGCGCGGGGTCGGCCTTTTCGCGGAAGCGCACGGTGATGGCCATGTCGTCGCGCTCGCGGAAGGAGTCGTCCAGGCCGGTCTCGAAGTTGGAGAGCGGCGTCATGCAGCGGTTGCAGTAGGCCACCACGCGGGGGCTCTCGTAGACCAGGCCCTTGGCGTGGAGCTGGGAGAAGATCCAGAGCACGCTCTCCATGAAGGTGAGGTCCATGGTCTTGTACTGGCGGGCGAAGTCCACCCAGCGGCCGATGCGGTTCACGGCCTTTTCCCACTCGCCCGCGTAGCCCAGCACGATGTCGCGGCACTTCTGGTTGAACTTGTCGATGCCGTATTCCTGGATCTCGGCCTTGCCGGAGATGGCCAGCTTCTTTTCCACCTCGTACTCGATGGGCAGGCCGTGGCAGTCCCAGCCCCAGGTGCGGTCCACGAAGCGGCCCAGCATGGTGAAGTAGCGGGGCACGGTGTCCTTCACGTAGGAGGTGAGGATGTGGCCGTAGTGGGGCAGGCCCGTGGCGAAGGGGGGGCCGTCGTAGAAGACGTAGGGCTTGCCGTTTTTGGTCTTTTCCAGGGATTTCCAGAAGGTGCGCTCTTCGTTCCAGGCGGAGAGGACTTCCTCCTCCAGCTTGGGGAACGAAACGGACGACGGGGCTGGTTTCACGGGCTGCTCCAGATGGCGGAATGGGAGGGCAGGACTTTTGATGAAATCGCCCGGCAAGTCAAGAATGGCGCGCGGCGGCGGGTCTAAAGAAACGGCGCGCAAGTCCGATAAGGAGTGTGAAGAAACCGGCAATGGCAGGGTTTCATCCAGGGAGGGGTGAGCCATGAACATCCAGAACATCGAAACGCCCAAGGAAGCGGCGCATCACGTGGACGCGGAAAAGGCCGTCCAGGCCTTGAAGGTCCGCGAGGAAGCCGTCCGCCAGACCGAGGAATCCCCCCGCGAGGGCCAGGGACAGGACCAGCACGCGCAAGAGCGCGACCCCGCCCGCGACCTCGCTGAACGTGAAAAGCTGCTCGCCCAGACCCAGGACTATTTCCACCAGCGCGGCGTGGACCTGCACTTCAAGGTGCTCGACGAAACGGGACAACTCCAGGTGGAGATGAAGGAAGCGGGCGGCACGCGCGTGATCCGCAAGATCCCCCAGGACGAGATCGTCAAGCTCTCGGACAACCTCAAGCGCATGGCCAAGGGGCTCCTGGACAAGTCCGTCTGAAAAGGCCCGGGCCTCCCTTCCGGGAGGCCCGGACAGCTTGATGACAAACCCCGAAGCGGGGTTTGTGAGATACGCTTACGGGCGGCAAAGCCGCCCTGCTCCATGCTGCGCTCTGCGCAGGGCTGCTGAAAAAGCCGCAAAGCCGACTTTTTCAGCAGCCTCCCCGGGCCTCCCTTCCGGGAGGCCCGGAGCTTGCTTGGCGGGCGGGCTTCCAGTATGCCCAGCCCATGACGAAGACCACGCGCATCCCCCGTCCCCGGCTGGCCGCGGCCCTCGTGCTCGCCCTGGCCGTGGGGTTCTGCTCCCTGACCGTCCCGGCGTTCGCGCAGGACGCCCCGCAGACCAAGAAACAGTCCAATAGCCAGGCCTCCCAGTCCAAGAAGAAGGCCTCCGGCGACGCCAAGGCCAAGGGGGACTCCTCTTCCAAGAAGAAGAAATCCTCAGGCGGGGCCAAAACCGGCGAGCCCAAGCCCGGGAAGAAGGCCGCCGCCGCGCCCGACGGCCCGGCCCCGGGGGCGGACACGTTTCGCGGCCTGGCCTGGGGCACGCCCCTGGCCGGAGTGCCCAACCTCTCCAGGCGCGAGGAGCAGGGGAACCTGGCCTACTACGTGCGCCTGGGCGAGGACATGGAAGTGATGGGCGTGGCCATGCGCGAGATCGTCTACGTGTTCTGCAAGGGCAGGCTCGCCGGGGCGCTCACGCGCTACGACGGCGAGGTGAACCACCTGGTGCTCCTGGCCCGCATGCGCGAGACCTACGGCGGCCCCCTTGAAAGCCCCCCAAACTACAAGGGCGACCGCTCCTGGCGCTTCGACGCCGGGCAGACCTCCATGGTCATGGAATATTCCCCCCAGGCGGGCACGGGCGCGGTGGGCTGGATGGCCCAGGACATCCTGCTGCCCTGCAAGCAGTAACGCCCCGGCCGGGCACGAACCCCAATCCGGAGGAGACTTCATGAAAGGCGTCTGGGACGGCCTCGACAAGGAACGCATCGGCCGCGCGGCGGTGACGGCCTTCGATTCCGACGAATATCTGGAACTGTTGGCCCGGCTCAACAACGCCGAATCCCTGGCCGACATCGAGGCGGCCCGGGAAAGCCTCAAGGACGTGATGGCCCTGTGGCGTCAGGAGTGCCCCGAGTACGCCTTCATGGTGGACTGCCTCTACCTCTTCTCCGAACGCATGGCCCTGCGCCTGGACCGGGGCGCCCCGTGACCCCCCCGGGCGACGGGCTGACCCGCTGCCCCTGGCCCGGCGCGGACCCCCTCTACACCGACTACCACGACCGCGAGTGGGGCACGCCCCTGCGGGACGAGCGCGCCCTCTTCGAACTGCTCATCCTGGAGGGCTTCCAGGCCGGGCTCTCCTGGCTGACCATCCTGCGGCGCCGCGAGAACTTCCGCCGCGCCTTCCAGGGCTTCGACCCCGAGACCATGGCCGCCTACGGCCCCACGGACTTCGCCCGCCTCCTGGCCGACCCGGGCATCATCCGCAACCGCCTCAAGGTGGAGGCCAGCGCGCGCAACGCCCGGGCCTTCCTGGCGACCCAGGAGCGCCACGGCGGCTTCGCGGCCTTCCTCTGGGCCTTCGTGGACAACACGCCCGTCCAAAACGCCTGGGAGCGCATGGACCAGACGCCCGCCACCACGCCCCTCTCCGACGCCGTGAGCCGCGCCCTCAAGGCCCAGGGCTTCACCTTCGTGGGCTCCACCATCGTCTATGCCCTGCTCCAGTCCGCCGGGCTGGTGAACGACCACCTCACCTGCTGCTTCCGCCACGCCCAGCTCGCCCGGACCGGCCCGCTGCCGTGAATCCCGCCCGGCCCCTGGCCGTCTGGATCACCCCGCAGCTCCCGGGGGCGCTCGGGGCCTTCCCGGCGGCGGTGCGCGGCCTGGAGGTCCCGCCCGGCATCGTGGACGTGGCGGCGCTGCTGGAGCGCGAGGGCCTGGAGCCCGATCTGCTGTTGCAAGACGAACGCCTGGCCCCGCGCACGCTCCTTCAGGGCCTGGAGCGCCTGGATTGCCCCAAGGTGTTCTGGAGCCTGGACCCGCACCTCAACCACCACTGGCAGGCCCCCTACGCCGCGCTCTTCGACGCCGTGGCCGCCACCCAGAAGCACTGGGCCGGGCTGTTGGGCGCGGAAAAGGCCCGCAAGGACTGGGTGACCTGGAGCGCGCCGCCCGCACCCTGGATACCCCACGCCGAGAGGCCCCACCGGACGGCCTTCGTGGGCCGTGTCACCGGGCACAGGCCCGTGCGCGCCGGCTTCGTCAAACACCTTCGGGAACGCTGGAGCGCTTTCGTTCACGGCGATCTCCCCCACGCGGAGGTTCTCCCGGCGTATTGTTCGGCGCGTGTCGCGCCCGGGGAGTCCATCCAGGGGGAGATCACCCAGAGGCTCTTCCTGAGCGCCTCGGCAGGGTGCGCCGTGGTGGACCCCCTGATCGACAACGGCCTGGAGGATCTTTTCGAGCCGGACCGGGAGGTGCTCACCTACTCCCATGTCCTGGAGCTGGACGAGGCCCTGGCGCGCCTGGAGGCCGACCCGGCCCTGGCCGAACGGCTGGGCCGCGCCGCCCGGGAGCGCCACGCGCGCGAGCACCTGCCGGAGCGCCGCGTGGAGGCCCTGGGGCGTCTGGCCCTTGCGGCGGAGCGTGTCGCGCCCGCGGGGGCGGAGGCGCGGCGTCTCTTCTGGCTGTCGGCGGCGCGCTGCACGGAGTCGGGGCATCTTCCCGCGCCACGGGACGAGGTTCTGGAGGGGGTGGGCGGATACGGGGGCGACCCGGAGTGTCTGGCGGCCCTGGGGGCGCTTCTGGCGTTGGCGGGGCGTGCGCGGGAGGCCCTTGGGCCATGCCTGCGGCTGCTCTCCGGCCCGGGGGCTGGCCACGCGGGGCTGGCGGCCTGCGCCTGCGCCCTGGCCCTGCGCCTGGGCGAGGCCGAAACGGCGGCCGGGGCCTACGCCTTGTTCGCCCGCGCCTCGGGGGAGCCACCCCTGGAGTCGCGGACACCGGCGGGGATCTGCCGGGGCATGTCCGGCGCGCTGGCCCGTCGGGGCGCGCTCTGGCGTCCGGGCTTCGCCTTCGATCCGGAGCGTCACCTGGCGGCCAGCGCGGTGGAGTTCCTGCACCTGGCGCACGCCTTGGACCCCCGGGACCTGGAGACGTGCCGTCGCATCGAGGCGCTGCTGCGCGGCCTGCCCGGCAGCGACCTGGTGCGCGTGGCGCACCTCTCCACCCTGACGCTGCACCGGCCGAAGGACTACCGCCTGGGCGCGGCCCTGGGCCTGGCGGATCTGAAGGCCTTCCGGGCGCGCGAAGGCCTGGAGGAACTGCGCTTGGCCCGGCTGCGCGCCCTGGAGCAGGGCAGGCTCCCGGCTTTCGAGGGCTTCCTGCGCGCGGCCGATCCGGGCGGCTCGGTGGAGCGCGCCCTGGCCTGGACGGGGTGAGGGGGGCTAGTCCCCCGAGGCGGCCAGCCAGCCGCCCAGGGCGGACATGACCACGGCCAACAGCGTCATCACCAGTGCTTCTTCCAGAGGGAGCGGGCCCAGCTTGATCCACAGGGGCGGCTCGTTGAGCACTCCGGACAGGGAATTCTGCACGGCGAAAAGCGCGCCCAGGCCCACCGAGGAGCCCACGAAGCCCGTGGCTGCGGCGCTCACGGTCCAGGGCAGGCGCACGAACCACTCCCGCGCGCCCACCAGGCGCAGGATTTCCGCCTCGGCCCGGCGGCCCTCCAGGCACAGCCGCGCGGCCAGGTAGGCCAGCAGGGCGATGGCCAGCGAGAGCGAGAGCGACAGCGGCACCAGGGCCTTCACCGAGAGCGCGCGCAAGGCCATGGCCACGTCGAGCTGCATGGGGTTGATGCGCACCTTCTCCACCCCGGGCAGGGCGTTCAGGCGGTCCAGGAAGGCCTCGGCCGGGCGCGATTCGGCGGAGTTCACCCGGAAGGAGGCCAGGGCCGTGGCGGGCAGGGGGTTCACGGTCATCCAGCTGAAATCGAAGCCCGGCCCGATGGTCTTCTTCAGAGTCTCCAGGGCCTGGTCCGGGGTGAAGGCCACCACGGAATCCACCCCGGGCATGGCGCGGATGGCCTCCCACTGGGAGCGCACCTGGGCCATGTCCGTGCCGGGGCGCCAGTAGACCTGGAACTGGGCGTGGCCCTGGCGGCTGGTGAGGTGGTGGTCCAGGTTGGAGAGGAACAGGCCGAAGGCCCCGGCCAGGAAGCAGGTCAGGCCCAGCGCGGCGGCGGCCATCAGGTGCAGGCCCGGCGCGTGGGAGATCAGGTCCAGGGCGCGGGCCAGGGCGCGTGCGAAGAGGATCATGCCGGGGCCTCCTCTTCGGGGGCGATGCCGTCGTCGGCTTGGCCCTGTTCGTCCTCCTCCTCGCCCCCGGCCAGCAGGAAGCCCGCTTCGAGGCTCAGCACCCGGGCCTGGGGCGTGGCGCGCACCAGTTCCATGTTGTGGGTGGCCATGAGGATGGTCACGCCGTGGGCGTGGAACTGCTTGAACACCTCCATGAGGCGCTGGGCGAGGTTGAGGTCCAGATTGCCGGTGGGCTCGTCGGCCAGGATCACCTTGGGGCCCCCGGCCATGGCCCGGGCGATGGCCACGCGCTGCTGTTCGCCGCCGGAGAGCGACAGGCAGGGCAGCTCGGCCATGCGCGTGAGGTGCAGGGAGGCCAGCACCGAGTCCACGCGGCGCACGATCTGCTCGCGCGGCAGGCCGCAGACCTCCAGGGGCAGGCTCACGTTTTCGCGCACGGTGCGGTCCATGAGGATCTTGAAGTCCTGGAAGACCACGGCCACGTCGCGGCGCAGGAAGGGCAGGTTCTTCCGGGGCAGCCCGGAGAGGTCGTACCCGGCGATGGAGGCCTTGCCGCGCTGCACGGGCAGGTCGCCGTGGAGCAGGCGCAGCAGGGTGGTCTTGCCCGCGCCGGAGTGGCCGGTGAGGAAGCAGAACTCGCCCTTGCGCACGCGAAAGCTCACGGCGCGCAGGGCCAGGTGCTCGTCGAAGGCGTGGGTGAGCTGGACGGCGGAGATCACGGCCTGGGGCTCCTATCTAGCCGCATTTGGTGAAGCCGCAGGCCTTGCACACGTAGCAGCCTTCCTCGAACACCAGCTCCTCGGCGCATTCCGGGCAGGTGGGGGCGTTGAGGGAGCGCACGTCGTCGGCCCGCTTGAGGCCCTGCATGTAGCGGTGCTCCAGCACCCAGGCCACGGCGTCCGGCAGGGAGAGCAGCAGGCCCTTCTTCTGGAACACGGGGTTCTCGCCGCCGATGCCCTTGAGCTGGCCCACCACGTCGGCCACGTCCACGCCGGAGCGCAGGGCCAGGGACACGAGCCTGCCGATGGCCTCGGCCTTGGCCGTGATGGAACGGCCCGACTTGCCGATGGTGGCGAACACCTCGAAGGGCTTGCCGTCCACCTCGTTGACGGTGAGGTAGAGGTCGCCGTAGCCGGTCTTCACCTTCTGGGTGAAGCCGTAGACCACGTCGGGGCGGTTGCGCACGCGCGATTCGGCGCGCTCGCCCTGCTTGTCCTTGGGCGCGCCGTCGCCGGTGCAGAGCACCTGGGCGGTCTTGCAGCCGTCGCGGTAGACGGTGACGCCCTTGCAGCCCAGCTCGTAGGCCATCCAGTAGATCTTCCAGATGTCGTCCTGGGTGGCCTCGTTGGGCAGGTTGACGGTCTTGGAGACGGCGTTGTCGGTGAATTTCTGGAATGCGGCCTGCATCTTGAGGTGCGATTCCGGGGTGATGTCCATGGCCGTGACGAAGACGCGGCGCAGGTCCTCGGGGATGTAGTCGATGTGGGCGATGGAGCCCTTGGCGGCCACCTCCTCCATGAGCCGGGGCGAGTGGCACTGGGCGGCCTTCACGGCGGCCTCGAAGTGGGGGTTGGACTCCACGAGCTTCTCGCCGTCCATCACGTGGCGGGCGAAGGAGAGGGCGAAGAGCGGCTCCACGCCCGAGGAGCACCCGGCCAGGATGGAGAGTGTGCCCGTGGGGGCGATGGTGGTGGTGGTGGCGTTGCGGAAGGGGCCCTGCTGGCGGCTGGCGTAGACCGAGGCCTCGAAGTTGGGGAAGGGGCCGCGCTCCTGGGCCAGCTGTTTGGAGGCCGCCTTGGATTCGGTCTGGATGAAGTCCATGATCTTCTCGGCCAGCTTGAGGCCCTCGCGGGAGTCGTAGGGGATGCCCAGCTGGAAGAGCAGGTCCGCGAAGCCCATGACGCCCAGGCCGATCTTGCGGTTGGAGCGCACCATCTCGGTGATGCGGTCCAGGGGGTAGACCGAGGCGTCGATGACGTTGTCCAGGAAGCGCACGGCCAGGTGGGTGACGCGCTTGAGCTCCTCCCAGTCCACCCCGTCGCCGGACTTGAGCAGCGCCAGGTTGAGCGAACCCAGGTTGCAGGCCTCGTAGGGGAGCAGGGGTTGCTCTCCGCAAGGATTCGTCGATTCGATCTCGCCCAGCGCCGGGGTGGGGTTGTCGCGGTTGATGCGGTCGAGGAAGATGATGCCCGGGTCGCCCGATTCCCAGGCCTTCTGCACCAGGAGCTGGAACACCTCGCGGGCGTTGAGGCGGCCCTTGGACTCCCGGGAGTGGGGGGCGACGAGGTCGTAGTCTTCGCCCTGCTCCACGGCCTGCATGAAAGGCTCGGTGAGGGCCACGGAGATGTTGAAGTTGTTGAGCTCGCCCTCGCGCTCCTTGCAGCGGATGAATTCAAGGATGTCGGGATGGTCCACGCGCAGGATGCCCATGTTGGCGCCCCGGCGCGTGCCGCCCTGCTTCACCTGCTCGGTGGCGGTGTTGAAGATGCGCATGAACGAGACCGGCCCCGAGGCCACGCCCCCGGTGGAGCCCACGCGGGAGTTCACGGGGCGAAGCCGCGAGAAGGAGAAGCCCGTGCCGCCGCCCGACTTGTGGATGAGCGCCGCGTGCTTCACGGCGTCGAAGATCTCGTCCATGGAGTCACCCACGGGGATCACGAAGCAGGCGGCCAGCTGGCCCAGCTCGGTGCCCGCGTTCATGAGCGTGGGCGAGTTGGGCAGGAACTTGAAGGAGATCATCAGGTCGTAGAAGGTGCGGGCCAGCTCGTCGGGCTGCCAGGGGGAGCCGGGGTGGCGGGTCTCCTCGGCGGCCACGGCGTGGGCCACGCGCCAGAACAGGGCCTGCTCGTCCTCCACGGGTTTCCCGTCGGGGCCCTTGCGCAGATAGCGTTTGGCCAGGACCACCTTGGCGTTCTGGTTGAGGTCGGGGACGGGCAGGTCGGCGGGAACGTGGGCGGGCATGCGCTCTCCTTCAAGGCGTGATGGAACGTCGGGCAAGGGAAAAGCGGCCGGACGGCCGCTTGCAAAACGCTTACTCCAAGCCGGATGAAAAATCCACAGCGCCAGGGGCGCGAGCCGCCGTGTCGTGATGCATCCGCCTGGATTCGCGCGTCATTTTGGGGCCGCGCAGGGCGTTGGGCCCGGGGTCTCGCCGCACGGCCGGGTTCCGGCTTGCCCCCGGGGGCCTGCGGGGATAGAGCTTCGCCCCGGGCCGCGCGGCCCGGGATAAAACAGGAAAATGAGCCCAAGTTGGAGGGCGCGATGATCGGACCATACGTGAACGGTGCCTGTGTGGTGTTCGGCGGCCTGGCCGGGGCGCTCCTGGGCGGCCGGATGGGGGCGCAGCTTCGCACGCGCTTGACCCAGGTGTTCGGGCTCTCGGCCATGGGCATCGGCGTGGTCATGACGGGAAAGGTGCACGCGCTGCCGCCGGTTGTGCTTGCGCTGGTGCTGGGGGCGCTCCTGGGCGAGCTTTTGCGCCTGGAGTCGGGCATCGCCCGGCTGGCGGGGCTGGCGCGCCGGGGCGTGGAGGCCGTGACCAAGCCCGCGGGCCAGGGGCCGGGCCAGGAGGAATTCCTGGAGAAGTTCGTGGCCCTGGCGGTGCTCTTCTGCGTGAGCGGCACGGGCGTGTTCGGCGCGCTCAACGAAGGCATGACCGGGGACTCCACGCTGCTGGTGGTGAAGGCCATCCTGGACCTCTTCACCTCGGCGGTGTTCGCCGCCACCCTGGGGGCCAGCGTGGCCCTGCTGGCCGCGCCCCAGCTGGCGGTGCAGGCCGCGCTCTACTTCGGGGCGTCGCTCGTGCTGCCCTGGACCACCCCGGAGATGATCGCGGACTTCTCGGCCGTGGGCGGCCTGGTGCTCCTGGCCACGGGCCTGCGCATCTGCGAGATCAGGCAGTTCGCCGTGGCCGGGCTCGTCCCGGCCATGTTCCTGGCCATGCCCCTCTCGGCGCTCTGGACGAGGCTGTTCGGCTAGCCGCTCCCGGCGGCCCCCCAGAGGGCCGCCTCTCCGTGCGACGGCGGATTCCCGGCTGCCGCTAGTTGGCCATGTCCACGTTGTCCGGGGGCAGGCCCATGCCGGGCTCCATCCTGCGTCCGGTCCAGGTGGTCTCGTAGCCGCCCAAGGCCGCGATCTTGCCCTGGAAGGCCTTGTCGCCCAGCACCGCGAGGAGCGTCTGCACGCGCGGCTCCTCCAGGCTGGCCAGGGGCAGCACGAGGTCGTAGCGCTCCCGGGCCAGGGGCACGAAGTCCAGGCCCAGGGCCTTGGCCGCGGAGAAGACGCCCAGGCCGCAGTCGGCCGCGCCGTTCTTGACGTTGGCGGCCACGCCCATGTGGGTGGTCTCCTCCTGGGCGTAGCCCTGCACCTGCGAGGGCGCGATGCCCGCGAGCTTCAGGTTGTAGTCCAGGAGGATGCGCGTGCCTGCCCCGCGCTGGCGGTTCACGAAGCGCACGTCGGGCCGGGCCAGGCTGCCCACGCCCTGGATCTCCTTGGGGTTGCCCGGGGCCACCATGAGCCCCTGGTGGCGGATGGCCAGGTTGATCACGGCCACCTCCACGCCCGGCAGGTGGCGGGCGATGAAGGGGAAGTTGAAGTCGCCGGATTCGGTGTCCAGGAGGTGCGCGCCCGCCAGCAGGGCCGCGCCCTGGGCCAGGGCCGTGAGCCCGCCCAGGCTGCCCACGTGGGAGGAGGCCAGACGCAGGGGGGAATCCAGGCGCATGAGTTCGTCGGCCAGCAGGTCCAGGGTGTTGTCGTGGCTGCCCACCACCACCAGGGTGCGTTCCAGCTCGTCCTGGGAGACCAGCAGTTCGGCCTGCACCACCTCGCCCCGGGCAACGCCCTCGCGGTCCTGGGCGATGCGGGCCACGGCCTGGGCCTTGGTGAGCGTGGTGATGAGCCCTGCCCCGCGCGAGAGCGGGATGGCCGAGTAGCCTTCGCCCACGCGACCGGCGGCCAGGCGCAGGAACTCCGTGAGCCCCGGGCGCGAAGGCACGTCCTTGGCCAGGCGCACGGGCACGCTGGGCCTGCGCGCGGGCTCGCAGCGCGAGAGCCACGCGGCCAGCGGGGCCAGCAGCTCCTCGAAGCAGACCACGGCCGAGACCGGATAGCCCGGCGCGCCCACCAGGAGCTTGCCCTGGGCCACGCCCAGCAGCGAGGGCTTGCCCGGCATGGCCTGGATGCCGTGCACGGCCACCTCTCCGAAGCGCTCCATGACGGCGCGGGTGAAATCCTTGCTGCCCGCCGAGGACCCGGCCAGGATGGCCACCACGTGGGCCGGGGAGTTGAGGGCCTCCTCCACGGCGCGGGCCAGGGCCCCGGGCTCGTCGCGCACGGGGGGCCTGCGCCGGGCGTCCAGTCCCCAGCCCTGGGCCAGGGCGCAGAGCATCACGGAGTTGGATTCCACCACCTGCCCGGGGCCGGGCTCGGGGCGGGAGGTGTAGTCGAGCACCTCGTCCCCGGTGGGGATCACGGCCATGCGCACCTGTTCGTAGACGTCCACCTCCCAGACGCCGCAGGAGAGCAGCGCGCCCAGGTCGTAGGCGGTGAGCTTGCGCCGCCGGGGCAGGATGAGCTCCGTGGCCACGATGTCCTCGCCGATGCGGCGCACGTGGGTCCATGGGGCCACGGGGGTCTCCAGGGAGGCGTTGCCCGCGTCGTCGAAGACCACGTGTTCGATCATGGCCACGGCGTCAAAGCCCGGGGGCAGGGGCTGGCCGGTGTTCACCAGGGCGAAGCCCTCGCCCGGGGAGAGGGTCACGGGGCTGCCCTCGCGGGCGGCGAAGGTGGATTCGCCCCGCACGGCGATGCCGTCCATGGCCGCGCAGTGGAACGTGGGCGAGGAGAGCCGGGCCGTCACGGGGCTCGCGGTGACGCGGCCCAGGGCCTGTTCCGTGGGAATTTTCTCCACGCCCACCAGGGCGGCGCGGTTCAGAAGGGATTTCACCCGCTCCAGGGCTTCGGGGATGGGCACGGTGCGCAGGTAGATGTTGCGTTTGTGGCTCATAGCAGCATGACCTCCACGGAGGAGCCGGCCTCCAGGCCTTCGAGGCCGGCCGGGATGCGAAGGAGCCCCTGGGCCTGGACCAGGGTTTTCACGAGGCCCGACTTGCCCAGCACGGGGAAGGCGTCGGGGAGCGGACCGCCGGAGGGGGCCAGTCGCACGCGCACCCAGTCCTCCCGGCCCTGGCGGGAGGCCAGGTTGCGGGTGAGCCGGGCCTGCACGGCCGGGCGCGCGCGCGTGAAGGCGTGGACGTCGCCGGCCAGACGCTCCAGGAACGGGCAGCCGAAAAGAAACATCACCACCTGGGCGGAGGTGATCTGGCCGGGCAGGCCCCAGACGGCCTTGCCCCGGGCGCGGGCCAGGATGGTGGGCTTGCCGGGGGAGAGGGCCAGGCCGTGGGCCAGCACCTCGGCCCCGGGGATGCGCGCCAGGGCCTCCACGGTGAGGTCGCGCACGCCCACGGAGCTGCCGCCCGAGAGGAACACCGCGTCGGCCTCCTCCAGGCCCCGGGCCATGCCCTCGGCGATGGCCCCCAGGTCGTCGCGGGCGATGCCCAGGTCCAAGGTGGACGCGCCGGTCTGGGCGCAGAGGGCGAACAGGGCGGGGCGGTTGGCGTCGCGGATCTGTCCGGGCAGGGGGCGGGCGGCGTGGGGCACGATCTCGTCGCCGGTGGAGAGCACGGCGGCCCTGGGGCGGCGCCCTGCGTGCACACTTTCCACGCCCAGCGCGGCGAGGAAGGCGATCTCGGCCGGGCGCAGGAGGGTTCCGGCGGGCAGGGCGGTCTCGCCGGCGCGGGCGTCCTCCCCGGCCAGCATGACGTTCTCGCCCGGCGCCGCGGGACGCCTGATCTCGATGGTTCCCGCGCCCAGGTCCTGCGTGTGCTCCACCATGACCACGGCCCCGGCCCCGGGGGGCAGGCTGGACCCGGTGACCAGGCGCACGCAGCGTCCGTTTTCCAGGGGCTCGCGGGAGACGGCGGCGATGTCCAGGGTTCCGGCCAGGTCCAGGTAGGCGGGGTTGGTCTCGGTGGCCCCGAAGGTGTCCTCGGGGCGCACGGCGTAGCCGTCCATGCCGGAGCGGGACAGGGCGGGGAGGTCCTCCCCGGCGGTGACGGGGCGGGCCAGGAAGCGTCCGGCGGCCTCTGCCAGGGGCACGTCCTCGCCGGGCAGGTGGGCGAATCCGGTCAGGATGCCCCGGAAGGCGTCGGGGGAGATGAGTTCGAGGAAGCCTTTGTCCATGGAAATCCTTGAGGCGAAGGGGTCAGCCGCCGATGGCGGTCATGGGCTTGTGGCACACGCCGCCGGGGCCGCGCTCGGCCAGGAGCTTGTAGCCCATGGGCTTGCGGGCCAGGGCGCGGCGCAGCACGTCGAGGATGCGCTCGTCGCTCGTCTTGAGGCAGCGCAGGAGCGGGCGCAGGCGGTATTCCTTGTCGGAGTAGAGGCAGGGGCGGAGCCTGCCGTCGCAGGTGAGGCGCAGGCGGTTGCAGCTGCGGCAGTAGTGCCCCGAGAGCCCGGAGATCACGCCCAGGCGGCCCTTGCCGCCCTGGATGGTCCACATGCGGGCCGGGCCGCGCCCCTCGTCGCCGTGGAGCACGGGCGCGATGTCCGCCAGGCTGCGGGCCTGCTCCAGGACGTCCGAGGCGGCCCAGTAGCGTGAGGAGTCCCAGAGGGTGTCGCCGCCGATGGGCATGAACTCGATGAAGCGCACGTCCAGGGGGTATTGCGAGGCGAGGGCGAGGAAGGCCGGGAGCTCGTGGTCGTTGACGCCCTTGAGGGCCACGGCGTTCACCTTCACGCGGATGCCCGCCTCCAGGCACTCGTCGATGCTCGCGCGCACCAGGCGGAAGGCGTCCACGCCGGTGATGCGCCGGAAATTCTCCGGGTCGAGCGAGTCCAGGGAGATGTTCACGGCCGCCAGGCCCAGCGAAGCCAGGGAGCGGGCGCGACCGGCCAGGAGGGTGCCGTTGGTGGTGAGGCGCACGTCCATGCCGGGAGCGGCGGCCATCACCTCGGAGAGGAAACGCTCGAAGCCGCGCCGGGCCAGGGGCTCGCCGCCCGTGAGGCGTATCTTGGTGAGCCCCAGCGGCGCGGCCAGGCGGATCACGCGCAGGTATTCCTCGTAGGAGAGCATGTCCGCGTGGTCCAGGGCCGTGAAGTCCTTCACGGGGCGGCAGTAGACGCAGCGGAGGTTGCAGCGGTCGGTGACGCTCACGCGCAGGTAGTTGACCACGCGCCCGAAGGCGTCTGCGAGAACGTCCCGGGAGTCTTTGGCGGGCTGGTCCATCGGGATCATCTATGCCAAAGCTCCCATGATGTGAAGAAGCATCACCCTCCCTCGACCATTGGCAGCAGTTCCAGGCGGCAGCCCTCGGCCAGGGGGGTGTCCGGTCCGGCGGGTCCGGCATCGACAAGGGCCACCACGGCTCCAGGGTCCAGGCCCAGCAGGGCCAGGGCGTCGGCAACGCGCGCGCCGGGGGGCAACTCCAGGCTGTGGGGCAGGGCGGCGGCCCCGGGCAGGGAGGGCAGGGTGGCGAGGGTTACGGTCACGGCCCCTCCACGGTGTACCCCTTGGCGCGCATGCAGCCGTCCAGGATCTTCTGGGCCAGGGCCTCGGCCTCCTTGGCCGGGGCCAGGGCCGTGGACACGGCCGAGCGGGCGCGGCATTCGTCGTAGTCGCCCCTGGCCTCGGCGGCCGACTTGTTGGGGTTGACGATGCGGGGCGGCCCGGAGCAGGCCCCGAGCAGCGCGACAAGCACGAACAGAGCGGTACGGCGCATGAAAATCCTCCGTCTTGACAGCCGGAGCCAAGGATGACTAAAGGTTCGGACATGCGCAAGTCCCATTTCGTCGCCGCTTCCTCCGTCAGCATGGCGTATTATTGCTACGGTGTCCGCGTTCGCGGCGCGCGGCGGGGCGGGCGCTTCTAGCAACCGGCAACGGAGATGCCCCTTCGCGGGGCCGCGAACCGAGCGTTCGCGGCCCCGTTTTTCTTGGCCCGGACGCGCAACCCCAGACGCCATCAGGAGGCGCTCATGCACATCGGGAAAACCATCCGTCTGGAACGCATCATCAACCGCGACACCGGGCGCACCATCATCGTGCCCCTGGACCACGGCGTGACCGTGGGCCCCATCGAGGGCATCATCGACATGCGCGACACCGTGACCCACATGGTGGAGGGCGGGGCCAACGCCGTGCTCATGCACAAGGGCGTGGTGCCCTGCGGCCACCGCGCCAGGGGCCGCGACATCGGGCTGATCGTGCACCTTTCGGCCTCCACGAGCCTGTCGCCCTTCCCCGGGGCCAAGACCCTGGTCTGCGACGTGGAGGAGGCCGTGAGCCTGGGCGCGGACGCCGTGAGCGTGCACCTGAACCTGGGCGACGCCTCCGAGCGCGACATGCTGGCCGACATGGGCCGCATCTCCAAGGACGCCGTGCGCTGGGGCATCCCGGTGCTGGCCATGGTCTACGGGCGCGGCCCCAAGATCTCCAACGAGTTCGACCCCGCCGTGGTGGCCCATTGCGCCCGCGTGGGCATGGAACTGGGCGCGGACATCGTGAAGGTTCCCTACACCGGCGACCCCGAGAGCTTCGCGGGCGTGGTGGCCGGGGCCAGGGTGCCCGTGGTGATCGCGGGCGGACCCAAGACCCCCACCACCCGCGACTTCCTGCGCATGGTTTTCGATTCGGTGCAGGCGGGCGGCATGGGCCTCTCGGTGGGCCGCAACATCTTCCAGCACAAGCACCCGGGCCGCCTCCTGCAGTCCCTGGCCAAGATCGTCCACGACGGCTGGAGCGTCGAAGAGGCCCTGGAGGGGCTGGGCGAATAGCCTGTCGGACGGGAGCCGCCGGGCCGCGAAGAACCGGCTGGTTCCCCGCGTCCGGTCCCAGAAGGAAGCCCCCGCGCGAGCGGGGGCTTTTGCGTGGGGGCAGGCAGGGCGTGTTCGCATCCGGGGAGGCCTGGCCCGGCAGGGGCGATCGCGGGTGCGCTCGCGGGGGGCGTCTGGCTTCCCCTGTCGTCCGGCGGCAAGGCCCTGAACCGCCAAGCCGCAGGGTCCTGGTGTTCCCTTCTCGCCGGACCCTGCCGCCAATGCCCCCCGTGCCCAGCCTGCCGGAGCAGGCTCCGGAGCTTCGGCATCGTCGAGGGACACGCAAGATTTGGTTTGCATGACTTTCCGGAAGGGCTACACTGGTCGGAAACACGCTGCGCTCGCAGCGCCCACAAGGGGGTTTCCATGAAAGTCAGCGCCCGCAACCTGATCCCCGGCGTCGTCAAGTCCATCACCCCCGGCGCGGTCAATTCCGAGGTGGTCATCGAGGTGGCCCCCGGAGTGGAGGTGGTGTCGATCATCACCAAGCATTCCGTGGAGTCCCTGGGCCTCAAGGAAGGCTCCCAGGTGAAGGCCATGGTGAAGGCCTCCAGCGTGATGGTGGTGGTGGACTAGACGCGAGGCGGCGGGCATGCCCCTGCTTTCGGCATGATCGCCGCCCGCTGCGGCTGTCCGCCCGGCAGGGCGAACGGACCCCTCGCCGGGCGCGCCGACGGAGACGCGCCTTGCCCCCGGGGTGCTGCCATCCGCGTAGCGTAGCGGGTCATCGACGCGAAAGGATGCGGCAATAAGAATCACGAAAAATAGTACTTGCATGACTTTTGTTGGTGGTTATCCTTGCACCCAACCCCCGGACGCAAGGGCGTCCGGGCAAAACCAAGGAGAACATCATGAAAGTCAGCGCCCGCAACCTGATCCCCGGCGTCGTCAAGTCCATCACCCCCGGGGCGGTCAATTCCGAAGTGGTCATCGAGGTGGCCCCCGGAGTGGAGGTGGTGTCCATCATCACCAAGCATTCGGTGGAGTCCCTGGAGCTTAAGGTGGGGTCGCCCGTGAAGGCCATGATGAAGGCCTCCAGCGTGATGGTGGTGGTGGACTAGCCTCCGCCCTTCCGGCGCATACCCGGCGCGGCCCGTGCCGCACGGCATGGCGTCGGCTGCCCGCGTGGCGATGCCGCAATGCAAAAGCCCCCGCAAGAGCGGGGGCTTTTTCTTTCCGTCGTGCCGTGTGGGCGAGGCCTAGTCCACGTTGATGGTCAGGCGGTCGCCGGGCTTGAGGTGCGCGGTGCGGTCGAGCTTGTTCCAGGAGAGCAGGGCGATGGGGTCCACCTTGAACTTGCGGGCGATGCTCCACACGGTCTCGCCGTTCTCCACTTTGTACTGGATGGGGCCGGAGGGTTTGCGGGAGTCCTTGACCTGGGCCTGCTGCGGGGCCTTGGGGTCCGGCTTGGCGGCCTGCTGCACTGCGGGCTGTGCCTTGGCCTGCTGGACGGCGGGCTGTGGCTGCTGGACGGGCTGCGGCTGGGCTTTTGCCAGTTGCTGCACTGCGGGCTGGGGCTGTTGCGCGGGCTGTGCCTTGGCCTGCTGCTGCGCCGGTTGCGGCTGGCCTTTGGCCAGGGCCGCCAGCTTGCCCGCCTGGGCCTGGGCCTGGGCGGCCAGCTGGGGCTGCACGGCCTCGGCGGGGATCTTGAGGGTCATCCCCTGTTTCACGTCCCCGGCGGATTTGAGGCCGTTGAGCGCCAGGATGGCCTGCACGTCCACCTTGTTGGTTTTGGCCACCTCGGCCAGGGTGAGGCCCTTCTTCATGGCCACGGTCTTGGCGGCCTGCGGGGCCTGGGCCTGGGCCTGGGGAACGGGCATGGGCGGGCAGGCCGCCCCGGCCTTGACGGGGATGGTGATGGTCTGCCCCGAGGCCACGCCCTTGCCGGACTTCACGCCGTTGGCGCGCGCCAGGTCCGCCTGGGAGACGCCGTAGCGCTTGGCGATGGCCGCCAGGGACTCGCCCTTTTTCACGCGGTGGGTCTGCAGGCGCTGGGCGTCGGCCCGGGGCGGGATGTCGTCGAGGTTCGCCAGTGCGGTGTCCTGGGCGGAGCTGTCCAGGGGGATGTACACGGTCTGGCCCGGGGCCACGTTCTCGCCCACGGTGGGGTTCATCTGGCGCAGGGCGGCGATGGGCACGCCGGTGCGGCGCGAGAGGTTCCACCAGGTGTCCTGCCCGGCGGCGGTGTAGGACTTGATGCCGCGCGAGGCGTGGCAGGAGGGGTTGGCCAGATAGGCCATGGCCAGCTCTTTCTTGGCCACGGGCACGTAGACGGGGCTCTGGCGGTCCGGCGGGCTCACCTGGCGGCGGAAGCCGGAGTTGAACCGGTGGAACTCCTCCCAGTTCATGGAACAGGCTTCGGCCAGGGCGGCAAGGTCGGTGCCGCCGGGCACGGAGACTTCTTCGAGCACCTGCCCCGCGCCCCAGTTGACGGTCTTGAAGCCCAGGGTGTCGAGGTTCTTGAAGATCTTGAGCACCGCCAGGAACTTGGGCACGTAGTTGCGCGTCTCCTGCTTGAGCAGGTTGGGGTTCTTGGCGATGTCGAAGAAGTCGGTGTGGCCGGACTGGTTGATCACGCGGCTCATCTTGCCCTCGCCACAGTTGTAGGCGGCCAGGGCGACGTTCCAGTCGTTGAAGAGGTTGTAGAGCTCGGCGAGGTATTTTGCGGCGGCGACGGTGGCGAGGTAGGGGTTGCGGCGTTCGTCCTCCCACCAGTCCACGGAGAGGCCGAAGCGGCGGCCCGTGGCGGGCATGAACTGCCACATGCCGCCCGCGCCAGCCGGGGAGTAGGCCATGGTGTTGTAGCCAGACTCGATGAACGGCAGCGCGATGATGTCCGGCGGCAACTTGTACGTCGCCAGCACGGCGCGGATGTAGGGCAGGTGAGGGGCGGCGCGCTCCAGCCACTTCTCCATGGTGTCGCGGCGTTCCTGCGTGAAGTAGGTGAGGTACTGCTGCACCTCTTCCGTCTCGCGCACGTCCAGGTTGAAGGGGATGTCCGTCTTGGAGGCCAGGGCCTCCTTCTCCTGCTTGGTCAGCGGCCGGGGGCGCTTGATCTTCAGAAAATCGGGGTGCGCCAATTCGGGGTCGAGGTTGGGGCGCATGTCGTCGTTTTCGGCCTGGTATTTCTTGGCGCAGGCCGAAAGGATCAACATGCTGAAAATCAGCAGGCAGGTCAGCGATTTGTGCATTACGCCTCCAGGGCGGGGCGAAGCCGAATGGGCAAAAGAGGAGTGAGGCCGTGATCCGGCTTCGAAACGTGTCGATTAGTCTCAATGCCCGCCTACCCGAAGAAGACGAAAGAATCAACGGGCTTTTTGCGTGAAAATTGTGTAGTCACGGCCCGGATACTGATGCGCTCCCGCGACGCCGATGCAACACCGGACAACCGCAACGCAGACCAAACAGATGGTGGAACCCATGGACAACGTGGTGATGGGACGCAAGCCCGTCCTGGAACTCCTGACCAGCAGGCCCGGAACCGTGGAACACGTCCTCCTGCGCCAGGGACTCAAAGGCCAGGACATCAAGGAGCTCATCGACGCCTGCAAAGCCTCCGGCGTGCGCTACCGCTTCCTGCCGCCGGATGCCCTCGAACGCAGCGCGCCCGGCTGCCGCCAGGGCGTGGCCGCCTTCACCGCCGCCAAGGAATTCCAGGACCTCGAACAACTCCTCGACAACATCCGAAACGCGCCGCTCCCTGTCATCCTCGCCCTCGACCAGGTGCAGGACCCAGGCAACGTGGGAACCCTCGCCCGCACGCTCCTCGCACTGGGCGGCGCGGGCCTCGTCACCACCAAACACCATGCCGCCCGCCTCGGCGGCCAGGCCTCCCGCGCCTCCGCCGGAGCACTCGAACGACTCCCCGTCCACATGTGCGTCAACCTGGCCCGCACACTCGACCAGTGCGCCGACGCCGGGCTCGAAATCCTCAAAGCCGAAGCCGGGCCGCAAGGCGAAAACCTCTTCACCGCACGCTTCGACACCCCCTGCGTCCTCGTCCTGGGCGGCGAAGAAGACGGCGTGCGCCCAAACGTCGCCAAACGCTGCGCGCGCAGCCTCTACATCCCCATGCCCGGAGGGTTCGAATCGCTCAACGTCGCTCAAGCCGGAGCCATCGTCCTGGGGCAGATGGCCCGCTACGCGCACCTGAAAGCGTCGGGGAAGCCCTGACGGACTCGATCCCGAGGAACTCCGGCCCCGAGGAGCGCCTCGCGCCTGCCCAAGGCTCGCCGCGAAAGAGGGCCGGGCAGACGGAGATGAAGCCTCCGACCCACCTCTCACCGTCCGCAACCTCTCCACACGCCAACGCGAAGCGGCCGTCGAGGAAGTCCTCGACGGCCGCCGTGCGTTCATGGCGTGACGTGCTCAGGCTTTGAGCGAGCGGGGTTTGGCCGGGGGGAGGCTTTTCCGGGCCGGTGTGGCGGCGAGCAGCTTTCCGGCGGTCCCCCCGCCTTCGGATTTGAGTTCCTCGATGAGCCGGGCGAGGGCCTGGGCCTGATCGGCCAGTTCGTTCACCGCGCGGGAGGACTGGTTCATGGCTTCGGAGGTTTCCAGGGAGATGCGGCTCACGTCTTCGATGGCGCGGTTGATCTCGTCGCTTGCGGCGGACTGCTGTTCCGATGCCGTGGCGATGGAGCGCACCTGGTCGGTGGAGAGGTCCACGAGCTGGACGATGTTCTGGAGGGCTTCGCCGGATTTGCCCGCGAGATCGGTGGCTTTGCCGATCTGCCCCACGGTGCGGTCCACGTTGGCGATGTTCTTGCGCGTGCCGTCCTGGACCGCGCCGATGGCCTGGCCCACTTCCTTGGTGGCGCTCATGGTTTTTTCGGCGAGTTTGCGCACCTCGTCGGCGACGACCGCGAAGCCTCTTCCGGCCTCACCGGCTCGGGCGGCCTCGATGGCGGCGTTGAGCGCCAGGAGGTTGGTCTGGTCGGCGATGTCGGAGATCACGTTCATGATCTTGCCGATGGCGTCGGCCTGTGCGCCCAGGGCGGTCATGTCGCCCTTGAGTTCCTCGGCCTGGCGTTCCATCTGGCTGATCTCGCGGACCACGTCGTTCACGATGCCCGCGCCGTCCTGTGCGCGGCGTTTGGCGCGGTCGGCGGTTTCGGCGGCCTGGGAGGCGTTGCGGGCCACCTCGAGCACGGTGGCGTTCATTTCCTCCATGGAGGTGGCGGTTTCGCCCACGCGTCCGGCCTGGATTTCCGCGCCCCGGCTGGACTGTTCCACCTGGGCGGCGAGCTCTTCGGAGGCGGAGGAGATCACGGCGGCCACGTCCTCAAGGCGCGCGGCGGCCTGAAGCATGCCTTCGGCCTTGGCGCGTTCGGCCTGGGCCTTGGCCTCCTCGGCCTGGGCCGTGGCCTGGAGCGCGGCCTCGGCCTGCCGGGCGGCGTCCTGGGATTTCTGCTCGGCCTCGGCGATCTTCTCCTTGAGGGTGGCGACCATCTTGATGAGCACGGCGTAGACGCCGCCCTGTCCGCGCACGGGGCGGAAGGACACGTCGAGGTTGCCGCCGGCGATGTCGCCCGCCACGGACTGGAGATATCCCGGGTCTTCGCCGAGCTGCCCCAGGACGTTTCGCGCGATGAAGAAGGCCAGCCCCAAACCCAGGGCCACGGCCGCCAGGATGGCCCCGATGAGCTGGGCACGGCCGGAGAAGAAGGCGTCCATGGCCGTGGATGCGCTCTTTTCGCCCGCCTCGGTGTTCACGGTGATGAGCCGGGCCAGGATGGAGATGGTCTCCTGGATCAGGCGCGCGGAGTCGGCGGTGGCCATCTCGGCGGCCTTGTCCCGGTTCATGGCGGCGACTTTCTTGATCTTTTCAGAGATGGCCAGGTACTTGGCCCACGCTTCCTTCATCTGGTCGAACTGGCGGCGCTCGTCCTGCTGGTCGGCGGTGATGAGCTTGTCGTACTCGGTCAGATCCGTCTTGAACTTGTCCAGGGTTTCTTTGAGCAGCCCCTCGTAGTGGGCCATTTCCTTCTCGTTGGTGGAGAGGATGTAGACCAGCTCGTAACGCCTGTAGGACTGCACGTGGTCGTTAAGTCTTCCCAGGCGGACGATGCTGGGAAGCCAGTCCCCGGCGAGGAGTTCGGTCTCGTTTTCGATGGCCTGCATCTGACGGATGCCGAAGAGGCCGATGCCCGCGGTGAGCACCAAGAGCGCGCAGAACCCGGTGTAGAGCTTGGACGAGAGTTTCATGGGCATATCCTTACATATTTTGATTCGGCAGGCGCATTCCATGAATGATGCCTTTTTTGTAAAAAGGCAACCCCGGGACGGCTCCCTCCGATGGCGTGACGCTTCTTCCTGCGCAAGCTGCCCCGGGGAGACCTTCCGAATGTTTAATCCATTATATCATCAGGTTGGACCTGCAACGCCGAAACCCCAAACAGACGCGCCGCGCCGCGCCCATCGCTTCTCCCCCGTTGCCTGGGAGTTTACGAGACCATGGGAACCGTACGTTTCGGACTTCGTGGGTCGCAATCAGGAACGCAACGACTTCTTCACCAAAAGGACGCAAGCGAGCAGCATGAAGGCTGGCCCTGAGCGCCCGCCGGGAGGGGCTGCGGGGACGAGAGACGGGTGGCGCGGCCTTGAAGTGCAGACCGTGAACCAAAAATTAATCGATGGTTCTTTGTCGCTTGCCTTGAAAATCCGTCAGGCGGCACTGCGAGGACGCATCACTAGGGCCTGCCGCCCTCGGAGGGGGAGAAGATGGCGTGCTGGTAGCGCTCGGCGGCCTCGAAGATCACCACATCGGGGCGTTCCGCCAGCACCACGCCCGGGTTGAAGCGGTGGGTCCAGAGGAAGACGGAGCGCCGGAAGCGTTCCGCCAGGAAGGGGATGGCCTGGGAGCCGAAGGAATCGCGGAAGAAGAGGGCGCGCGGCAGGGAGTTGTCGTCCACGGCCTTGACGATGCGCCGCCTGCCGGGGAGGTCGGCGGGGTCCTTCCAGGGGGGCGGGGGGGCGTCGTGGGCGCGGTGCGGGGCGTGGGGGACCATGCGCACGTTGGCCTCGGGGAGCTGGTTCTCCAGGAGCATCATGGCGGCCAGGTCGCCGCCGGGAGTGTTCTCGGCCACGGCCGTGTAGGCGGCGGGGTCCAGGGGCGGCATGGCGGGGAAGCGCTCGCGCAGCTTCTCCACGATGGCCGAACACCCGGCCAGCGCGCCCCACTCGTTCCAATGGGAGTCGGTCTTCCAGTAGGCCTGGCGCACGGCCTTGGCCCGGAGCATGACGGGACGCAGGTCCAGGAAGGGGATGCCGCCCTCCTCCATGGCCCGGGCGAGCTGGTCGAGCCGGGTGGTCTCGCGCATCTTGCGCAGGGAAGAGGGGAGAAATTCGCCGTAGACGGTCTTCTTGTTGGGCACGATGACCACCAGCATGGCGATGCCGCGCGCCGCCAGCCAGTCGCGCCGCTCCTGGTGGAGGCGCACGTTGTCGGCCAGTTCCTGGGGGTCGAAGCGTGTCGCGCCCATCCAGTCTTCCAGGGCCATCTCGTCGTTGTAGAACCACCAGCACTCGCGGCCCCGGATGAGCGTGCGCATGGGCGATTCGCCCCACACGGCCAGGCGCAGGCGGTTAAGGGTGCGGATCATGGATTCGCGGAAGGGGAAGTTGTCGGCGTAGGCCGTGGCCGTGCGCGTGGCCCAGGCCTGGAAGTCGGTGACGGCCAGGGACGCGGGCGGCCAGGGGCCGGGGGCGTCGGCCGCGCGCGGGTGGACGCCCAGGCCCAGGAGCCCCAGGCCCTGGGGCCAGACGAGGGGGGCCAGGAGCAGCGCGCAGCACACGATGAGGGAGAAACGTTTCATGGCCTAGAACTGCGCGTAGATGAAGGGTGTGTGGGCGCCCGCCGCCAGGGCCAGCAGGGCCAGGGCCAGAAGCGCCGGGGCGGCCAGGCCCCTCGCCAGGGGCATGAGACGCCCGAGCCGCTCGCCCAGCCAGGGGAGCGCGGGCGCGCTGCCCAGGATGCCCGCAGCCAGCATGCACAGGGTCTCGCGGTTCACGCGCACGGTCCAGGTGTAGTCCCAGCCGTGGAAGCTGAAGCTGGCCAGGGCTTTGAAGTAACCCCAGGCGTGGGCGAAGTCCGGGGCGCGGAAGAACACCCAGCCCAGGCCTACGGCCAGCAGGGCGTAGGCGTGGCGCGCCGGGCGCGGCAGGGCGTCCAGCCGCTTGCCGACGCCGGTGCGCTCCAGGGCCAGAAAAAGACCGTGCCACAGGCCCCAGACCACGAAGCTCCAGCTCGCGCCGTGCCACAGGCCGCAAAGGGTGAAGACGATCAGCAGGTTGCGCTGCACCTTCCAGGGGGCCGCGCGCCCGCCGCCCAGGGGGATGTAGAGGTAGTCGCGGAACCACGTGGAAAGCGTGAGGTGCCAGCGCCTCCAGAACTCGCGCACGGATTGGGCCGTGTAGGGGTAGTTGAAGTTCTCCGGCAGATTGTAGCCGAAGAGGCGGCCCAGGCCCACGGCCATGTCGGTGTAGCCGGAGAAGTCGAAATAGAGCTGCAGGGAGTAGGCCAGGAGGCCAAGCCAGGCCGTGCCCATGTCCAGTTCGGCCGAAGGCAGTGCGAAGGCCTGGTCGGCCAGGCGTCCCAGGGGGGCGGCCACCAGGGTCTTCTTGGCCAGGCCCACGGCCAGACGGGTCAGGCCGTCGCGCAGTCCCTCCAGGGTGGGGGCGTGGGGGGCCATGTCGCGGCAGCGGGCGATGGGGCCGGCGGCCACCTTGGGGAAGAAGGCCAGGAAGAGGCCGAAGCGGACTGGATCGGCCAGGGCGTCCTGGCGGCGTCCGGCCACGTCCACCAGGTAGGCGATGGCCGAGAAGGTGAAAAAGGAGACGCCCAGGGGCATGGAGGCCGGGGCCAGGGCGCGCAGGCCCTCCAGGCCCGGGATCTGGGCCGCCAGGAAGAGCGGATACTTGGCCCAGGCCAGGAAGGCCAGGTCGAGCCCCACGCCCAGGGCCAGCAGGGCCTTGCGCGCGCCGCCCCCGGCCCAGGAGATGGCCAGACCCATGAGCATGTTGAAGGCCATGGAGGCCAGGAAGAGCGGCAGGGAGGCGGCGTCGGACAGGGCGTAGAAGAGAAGGCTCGCCCCCAGGAGCAGGGCCTCGCGCCCCCGGGCCGGGCACAGGGCGAAGAGCCCCAGGAGCACGGGCAGGAAGACGAACAAAAACAGCGGGGAGTCGACGGCCATGGAAGGCCTTAGCCCGGAAGCGCCGGGGATTCAAGGGGGCAGACGCGCCTGTCCGCGCGAGGCGTCGATGCTTCGTGAAACCCGCAAGCATTGCCATCGTCATCCCATATTGGTAGAAAGCCAGCAAACAACTGGATGTCGTACTTTATGCCGCGTTTTCTCATCACGGACGACGACGAGGTGGCCCACGCCTTCCTGCGTCATGTGCTGCTGGCCCTGGGGGAAGTGTCGCACGCCTTTTCAGGCCAGGGGGCCGTGGAGGCCTGCGGCCGCGCCCTGGACGAGGGACGCCCCTTCGACGTGGTGTTCCTTGATGTCCTCATGCCCGGCATGGACGGCGTGCAAACCCTGAACGCCGTCCAGGCGCGCCACGACGAGGCCGGAGCGAAGCGCCCGGGCTTCGTGCTGGCCACCTGCCTGTCGCTCTCCACTCCGCCCCTGGACGCCCTGCCGCCGGGCCCCCACTGGACGCACCTGCACAAGCCGTTCGACAGGCGCGAGGCGCTGGCCGCCCTCGGCGTCCTGGGCCTTGCCCAGCCTCCCGCAGCGGAGGAGGGCGAGGACTTCTGGTGACCGACGCGCCCCGGAGCAAAACCTGGAAGATCGGGCAGATCGCCGAGCTGGTCGGGCTCAAGCCCTTCGTGCTCCGCTACTGGGAGACGGAGTTCCCGCAGCTCGCTCCCATCCGCACGCCCAAGGGACAGCGGGTCTACACCGAGGAGCACCTGCGCCTGATACGGATCATCCAGCGCTGCATGCACGAGGAAGGCATGACTCTTGAAGGAACGCGCCGCAGGCTGGCCGAAGGCGAACGCCGCGACGCGCTCAAAACCATGGTGGAACGGGAGCTTCTGTCCATCCGCTCCCTGCTCGACCCCGAGGACGCCCCATGAAACGTTCACGACATTTCGCGATTCTCACGTGTCTGGCGCTCGTCCTGGCCTTCGCGGCGGTCCGGGCCAGCGCGCCCGCGCCCGCCGGAACCGTCGAGGAACTCCAGGGGCAGGCCCAGGCCCGCCAGGGGGAGGAAGCGCCCCGCAAGCTGGCAAAGGGCGCGCCCTTCTTCGCACAGGACGTGGTGACCACCCCCACCGCCGGAGACAAGCTCCGCCTGGCCTTCGCCGACGGCTCCTCCCTGGACGTGGGCCCCGAATCCCAGGTGGCCCTCAAGGATTTCGCCTACGACGAGGCCGACAAGGACAAATCGAAGCAGGTGATCGCCATGGGCAAGGGCATGTTCCGCTACGTCACCGGCAAGGTGGTGGCCCAGAACCCGGACAACCTGAAAATCCAGAGCCCCCTGGCCGTGGTGGGCATCCGGGGCACCGTCACCGACCACTGGGTGAAGTACAAGCCCAACGGCGAACTGGACTCCGAGTTGCACGCCCTGCGCGAGACCAAGTCCGGCACGGTGGTCACCGTGCGCGACGCCGAGGGCAAGGAGCTCTCCCTGGACAAGCCCGGGCAGACCGCCTGGGTGCGGCCCAACCTGCCCGGCGCGGTGCGCCAGCTGAGCGATGACGAAATGCAGAGCCTGGGCAAGGCCCCCATCAAGCGCTCGCCCTTCGACCCGCCCGCCCGCGCCTCGTTCTCGGGCGGGGCCAACTGAGCGCCGGGGAGCACAAGACCGATTGACACACGAGGCATCGGGCTCTACACGTCGTAAGTATAGGAATAGCATGGAGGCGACATGGCTTCGTTCTTTCTGGCGGCGATCCTGACGGTGCTCACGGCCCTTCCCGGCACGGCCCTGGCGTTCAGCTTCTCCGAAGAGGCCGGGAAAGACGCGGCCCAGGCCCGGGCCAAGGCCGCGCGCACGCAGTCCCTGCTCTCGGAGCCCTGCAAGGCCAGGATCAAGGGCCAGAAGATCGCCGTGATGATCGCGGAGCGCCACCAGGGCATCAACAACGTCAACTCCTCCAACCAGGGCGAACTCTTCGAGCTGCTCAACGCCAAGCTGCGCTCCGTGGGCCTGGCCACCATCACCCAGGGCGAGATCAACGCCCGCATCGCCCGCGCCGAGGCCGAAGCCATCCTGAACAACGATCCCGACGCCGCCATGGCCGCCTCGCGCAAGCTGGGTGCCTCGTTCTTCCTCAAGGGCATCATCTCGGCCCGCTCCGGAGCCAACAAGATGGTGCGCGCCAACGAGGTGGCCGTGTCCATCCAGCTCACGCTTTCCGACGGCTCGGGCCGCGTGCTCTCCCAGGTGCGGGCCTCGGGCCAGTCCTGGGCCGGGTCCGACGTGGTGGGCGCGGCCATGTCCGTGCTGGAGGACGAGGCCGACTCCCTGGTGGCCCAGCTCTACTCCGACTTCTGCTCCAAAGGGAAATAACCGTGCGCCGCCGCGCCGATCAACCCATTGAAAGGAACTCCGCCATGTCGCTTCCGCGCCGCCTAGCCCTCGCGCTCGCACTCTTCGTCCTGGTCGCGGCCTGCGCCCTGCCCGCCCGCGCGGCCGACCCCAAGACCATGGTCATCACCGCCGAGGGCCTGGCCGACCCCAACGCCGACACCTACAAGCGCGACAAGGGCCTCCTGGTGGACGACCTGCGCGCCGACGCCAAGCGCCAGGTCATCGAGAAGGCCGTGGGCTCCTACGTGGAGACCTCCACGCTCATGCAGAACTACACCCTCATCCACGACAAGGTGCTCTCGCGCTCCCAGGGCCTGATCAAGCGCGTGATCAAGGAGAGCCCCCCCTTCCAGGGCGACGACGGCTTCGCGCACATGCTCATGACCGCCGAGGTCTACGTGGGCGACGTGCAAAGCGCCCTGAACGAGATGGGCAGGCAGGAACGCGTGAGCCTCATCAAGGACTTCGGCAACCCCCGCATCTCCGTGCGCATCGACATCCGCGACGCCGAGCGCGGCGTGGACACCAAGGTGGAACGCTCCGCCGTGGCCGAAAACATCCTCAAGGACCGCATCAAGAGCTTCGGCTACCGCGTCTGGAGCGAAGAGCAGTCCGTGAAGCTCAAGACCGAACTGATGGAGACCAGCCAGCTGGCCGGACAGACAGAGGCCACCATCTCGGCCTCCCAGGTGAAGGCCGCCGACTTTTCCATCGTGGGCGAGGCCAAGTTCAAGAAGGTGTCGGCCAAGCTCGCGGCCTCGGGGCTCACGGTCACCAAGTTCGTGCTCACGTCCTGGTCGGTGAAGTGCGTGGACAACAACACCGGCGAGGAAATCTACTACAACAACAAGGTGCCCCAGAAGCAGAGCTGGGCCGACGAGGACCAGGCCATCGAGGAGATCGGCCGCATGATCGGCGGCGAATTCTCCAAGGACTTCTTCGAGCAGCACCTCCAGGCCCCGGCCAAGACCTACCAGCTCCAGGTGCTGGGCCTGCCCAGCTACGACGCCGGACAGCTGCTCAAGAAGGAGTTCATCGGCCTGCGCCCCGTGCTCAACGTGGACTTCCGCGACTTCGACCGCTCCGGCCTCTCGCTCTACGAGGTGGAGTTCGTGGGCACCCGCTCCAACTTCAACCAGCTGCTCAACGCCACCATCCTGGCCCCGCTCAACGCCAAGCTGGGCGAGCAGTCCTTCGCGCTGGAATCCTCCCACGGCAACGTGGTGCGCGTGAGCTTTCGCTCGCGCCTCAAGCCCGAGGAGTTCATGACCAAGATGCAGGGCATGCCCCCGGCCAGCCTGGCCCAGGCGTCGCCCGAGCGCGTGCGCGAGGTGGTGCGCAGCGAGGAGACCCTCAAGCGCGTGGCCGACGTGGCCCCGGACGTGGCCAGGAAGGTGGAGGAGCAGGGCCTGCTCAAATCCGACAAGGCCCTGGATGCGGTGAAAGGCTTCTAGGTTTCCAGGCATGGCGTTCGTATTCCGCCATCCGACGTGGCAGGTTCCCGGCTTCAGCCTTTGGAACGGGTCGGCGCGGCCCGGGCGGCGGACGCCCGCATCCGGCCCCAACGTGTCATGCATCTGAGGGAGGACAACATGCTCGTGAGAAGGATCGGACTGCTGGCGCTCTTGGCGGCGCTCACCCTGACCCTGGGCTGCCAGTCGGCGTCCCAGAAGGCCAACCAGGAAGCGGACGCGGCCATGTACCAGCCGGTGACGTACGCCAACTCGGACAAACCCGGACCCCAGGTGGTGGTGATTCCCGGGGCGGTGAAGTCGCAGAACGCCACCTTCGCCCAGAAGTACGGCCCCAACAACATCGCCGACTTCGCGGAAATCGAGCTGGCCAAGGCCAACTTCCCGGTGCTCGAACGCCAGGACCTGGGCCCCATGCTCCAGGAGATCGAGGTGGCCGCCAACCTGGGCGACGCCAAAACCCTGAAGAAGTTCAAGAAAGGCAAGATGCAGGCCACCAACTGGCTTGTGCGCTTCGACGTGCTCAAGGCCGAACCCGTGGCCCAGGTTGAACGCAAGTTCGACGGCACCTACCTGGGCATCATGGCCGGCAGCGTGGTGGGCTCGGCCACCGGCTCCTGGGCCGCCGGCACCGCCACCGGCGCGGGCGTGGCCTCCATCAAGGCCGAAGACGCCAGCGGCATCTGGATCGTCGGCATGCGCTTCAAGGTGCTCGACGCCAACACCGGCGAACAGAAGGCCAGCGACTACTTCGAGGACAAGATGGAGATCACCTCCAAGGGCGGCGGCGCTCTCGGCTACACCGAGAAGAAGACCACCGGCGTCACCCTGGACACCATGGTGCAGCGGCTCGTGCAGCGGGCCGTGCAGAAAATGGACGAGATGAAATAGGAGGCTGCCAACATGCGTCGCGTCACAACCGTCGTTTTCGTGTGTCTCTGTCTGGCCCTGGCCGCGGGCTGCGCCAAGAAAGCCCCGCCGCCCGAGCCCACCGCACAGGAATACTTCGATTCCGGCATGCGCTACTTCACCCAGGAAAACTACACCATGGCCCTCTCCGAGTTCGAGATGGCCGTGGCCAAGAGCCCCAGCTTCGTGGAGGCACAGTACTACCTGGGCGTGAGCGCCTTCAAGCTCAACATGGTCGACCGCGCCCGCCGTGCCTTCATCGACGCGCTCAACCTGAACCCCAACCATGTCAAGTCGCGCGAGGCCCTGGGCATCCTCTACTACCTCACCAACGACTTCAACGAGTCCAAACGGCATCTTGAAGCCGCGCGCAACCTCAACTCCATCAACGTGGAAGTCTACTTCTACCTGGGCAAGATCTACGTGATGGAAAAGCGCTGCCCCGAGGCCATCGAGGTGTTCCAGAAGGGCGTGATGGTCGATTCCACCTTCCTGCCCATCAAGACCGAACTGGAAAACGCCAAGCGCCTCTGCGGCAAGGGCTCCGGACCCAAGCAGCCGCCCGTGATCTACGAGAAGAAGTTCCGCGGCGGCGGCATGGCCATCGACCCGAGCGACTTCTAGCATGACCGCGCGCATCATCCTGGCGGCCGGGGCCCTGGCCCTGGCCGCCTTCCTCTTCCAGCCCGGAAAGGCCCAGGCGCAGGACAAGATTCCTTTCCCCGAGGGCAAAGGCAGCCAGAAAGCCCTCATGGACGACTGGGTGCGCAAGAAACGCGCCCTGCGCGACCAGGTGGCGCAGGACCTTCGCCGCAAAGGCCTTCTGCCAAAGGACGGCGTCGTCTCCTTCGAGGCAGTCGTGAAACCGGACCCCAAAAACCCCGGCAAGGTTCTGGTGCACATCGAGTCGCTGACCATCCACGAGGCCAGGTCTCCGGTGAACACCGCCACGGACGCCATCTTCGCGCCCCGCAAGGGGGGCGCCGAAGCGGCCTCCATCCCCGTCGGAGGCGGCACGGTGCGCGAAAACATCACCATCGTCGGGGGCAAACCCCAGGAACCGGCCAAGCCCTGACAAGGCCAAGGAGCCTGCCATGCACATCCGCCGCATCGCCGTCCAGACATTCGCGCTGCTCGTCTTCCTGGCCTTCGCCGCCCAGGCCCTCGCCCAGGGCAACCGGCAGCTTATGAGCCAGAAAATGGCCGAACAGGACATGAAACGCCAGCTTGTCGAAGCCGTGGTAGGCTTCAAGGTGAAGAGCGAAGGCGAATTCGGTCTCACCGAGGACGCCCAGTACAAGGTGGACACCAAGGCCGCCGCCGTCATCAAGGGCATCAAGGTAGACAAGATGGTCTACGACAAGGAAAAGGACATCGCCCTCTGTTACGGCCACATCGAACTGGGACGCATCAAGAACATCACCGGGCTCACCTTCCAGTTCAAGAACGTCAAGGTGCAGAGCTTCGGCTTCGGCTCCATGACCGAGGCCTCCCGCGTGCCCCTTCGCGCCCTGCGCGCCGCGCTCATCAACGCCTACGACGAAATGGCCGCAAAGCTCATCGGCGAAAAGATCCTCAGCCAGTCCTCGGCCGAAAACTTCATCCTCACCAAGGACTCCAACCGCTCCAAGGTCTGCGCCGCGCTTTTCGGGGCTTACATCCCCAACCCCGAAATGAACGCCGCCAACCGCGGCTGGGGCTGGGACGAAAACGGCCTCGCCTTCGTGCGCCTGAACCTGGACGCGCGCGTGGCCAAGGACATCATGGGCAACATCATCGTCTACACCGGCGGGGAGAACATCCTCGAGGTCACCGGCTACGGCGCGCAGAAGGACGAACTCTCCCCCCAGGGCCCCGAAGGCGGCCCCTCCATGATCCGCCCCGGCGGCCCCAAGACCTCCTACCAGAACCTTGACGTGCCCATCGGCGGAGGGCAAGCCAAGCCCCAGCAGGAACTCAAGGGCATGCCCGCCCAGTGAGTCCTTCCCTGGGTTCTGGCCCGGAAGTTGCTCACCTGCCTGGAGACGAGGAGAGGAGGCTTGAAATGACGAAATATCGCAACACTCTCGCGGCGGCCCTCATGCTGGCCGTCGCGGGCGGCGCGGCCCAGGCCCGTGCCTGGTCCTTCGACGAGGTGTACGCGCCGCGGGCCGTGCCCGGCCTGGAACTGGCGTCCCTGGAGGTGCCGGTGGCCGCCAAGGCCCGCCCGGCCGAAGCGCCGACGCAGGCCCCCCAGGCCCCCGCGCTGGAGTCGGCCCCCGAGCAGCCGGCGGCCCCGCCCACGCTGTGGCGGCGCTTCCGGGATTACCTGGGATTCTAAACCCACAAGGAGCATCACCATGCGACGCATCACCGCCAGCGCCCTGGCCCTGCTCGTGGCCCTGCTCGTGGCCGCCTCGGCCATGGCCCAGGGCAACAAGCAGCTCATGAGCCAGAAGATGGCCGAGCAGGACCTCAAACGCAACATCGTCGAGGCCGTCATCGGCTACAAGGTCAAGAGCCAGGGCGAATTCGGCCTCACCGAAGACGCCCAGTACCAGGTGGACACCAAAGCCGCCGCGGTCATCAAGGGCATCAAGGTCGACAAGATGATCTACGACCGCCAGAAGGACGTGGCCCTCTGCTTCGGCCACATCGAACTGGGCGACATCATCAACGTCCTGGGCGAACGCATCAGCTTCAAGAACGTGCGCGTCGAGGGCTTCGGCTTCGGCACCATGACCGAGGCCTCCAGGCCCCCTCTGCGCGCCCTGCGCGCCGCGCTCATCAACGCCTACGACGAAATGGCCGCCAAGCTCGTGGGCGAGAAGATCCTCAGCCAGTCGCGCGCGGAAAACTTCATCCTCACCAAGGACTCCAACCGCTCCAAGGTCTGCGCCGCCGTGTTCGGGGCCTACATCCCCAACCCCGGCATCAACGCCCCCAACCGCGGCTGGGGCTGGGACGAAACCGGCAACGCCTTCGTCTTCCTGGAAATGGACGCCCGCAAGGTCAAGGACCTGCTCGGCAACAAGCTCGTCTACAAGGGCGAGAACATCATCCAGGTGCGCGGCATCGGCGCGCAGGTGGACGAGGTCTCCGGCGTCGGCCCCGACGGCAAGAGCGCCAACCTCACCCGCGACCCCGGCTCCAAAACCCAGTACATGGACCTCAACATGCCCGGCTCCACCCCCCCTCCCCCCCAGGAGGAACTCAAAGGCAAGCCCGCACAGTAGACCCCACCAGCGGGGAGGCGAAAGCCTCCCCGCTTCGTTCACGCCGTGATCACCACCCGCACCGTCTCCCACGCCGAAGCCGGACAAAAGCTCGTCCAATACCTGGGACGCATCCTCCCGGACACCCCCGGCTCCGTCTTCATGCGCTGGATACGCACCGGGCAGGTCCGCGTGGACGGCAAACGCGCCAAACCCTTCGACCGCCTCTCAGTCGGCCAGAACGTGCGCATCCCACCCTTCGCGGCGGCCGAATCGTCGCCCCCCGCCGCCGCCTCCAGCGAAATCCCCCAACTCCCGGGGCTCCAACTCGCCGGATTCGACGACCTCTACCTGGCCATCGCCAAACCCGCCGGACTCCCCGTGCATCCGGGCTCCGGCTGGACCGACTCCATCCAGACGCGCCTCGCCCAGGCCTTCGCCGGGCAACCCTTCGTCCCCACCATCGTCCACCGCCTGGACCGCGACACCTCCGGCGTGCTCCTCGCCGCGCGCACCCACAACGCCCTCACCAGCGCACACCAGGCCCTCAAGGACCATCAGGCCGCAAAAGAATACCTCTGCTGGACCACCGGCCGCTGGAACCTCTCACCACCAGGACAAACCGTCGAATTGACCGACCGCCTCGAAAAAGCCGGAGACCCCGGACTCCAGCGCGTCCAAACCGGCGACTCCGGCAAAGAAGCGCGACTCCTGGCCACCCCCCTGGCCATCCTCGATGACCGCTCCCTCCTGCTCGTGCGGCTCCTCACCGGCCGCACCCACCAGATCCGCGTCCAACTCGCCTCGCGCGGACACCCCATCGTCGGCGACCCCAAATACGGCAGCGGTTCACCACCGCTGCGACTCCACGCCTGGCGCGTCACGCTGCACGGCAAGACCTGGCGCTGCCCCCCCGCCTGGGACGGCGACTGGGACTCCACGCCCTGGACCACGGACAAGGAAACGGACAACGACGCGCAGCCTTGATGCCATCGCGGCGGAACGGTTGTGGCGGTGGAATGAAGGAGAGAAGATAGAGGAGGGGAGAGAGGGAGGAGGGAGGAATAGCCTCCGGCGGCCAAAGGGCTACGCCCTTTGGAATCCCTTATTGCTTCGCGGGCTTCACCGCGCAGGGCCGGACTGGACACGGATGCCCGGACAACAGCAGACACCCGCCGGGAACGCGCTCAAAGCAGCGCTTATCCCGGCGGACTGCCATCGTCGCAAGCGACGATGAACAAGGAATTATCCTCTCAATTCC